>NZ_JBGMEK010000017.1:0-84524 GCF_041447265.1 Microbulbifer epialgicus | reverse complement strand
AAACTTCCTCAAAGGCACAGTGGGTGATGCGATAAATCTCCTCATGGCTGCGTGTGCCTGGAACTTGAGAAAATGGATGATCAGGGCGCTGGAGGCGTTTTTTTGTGCCCTAAAAAATCGTTTTCACCTATTTTTATGATCTCAAATCCGTTCCGGCTAATAATGCGGATATTTTACTTACGTTTTGGAAGGTGGATTTAGTCCGAATCGCCCCGTAAACCCTCATTACAGCGTGCTGGAGGCAAGTGTTTGGTTTTTTTTCAGGGCCGACTATGTAATTCTTCTGTTTTCCTAGTCGTAACTGCGAATGACGTAGTTATTGCATCTTAAATTTTTAGCCCGCTCCATATACCAAATGGATAAGTGTTTGATCTGGCATTGCTGCGGTAATTTTTATGCGCGCCTTTGGTGCTCCAGTCCCTGGAGCGATCGCTGATTTCCCGAAAATTGAAACAGTTACAATTCCTGATTTGCTAGTAGGGAAATATACGGCTGCTTTTGCAATACAAAAGATCGAAAAGTTGGAATTCCAATGCGGCAAAACTTACACCATTTACAGTCGGCCTTACTGATCGTCTGAAATTACTGATAAAAAGGTGTGGCAATGTTCGAGCAACAGGGGTTAGCAGGTAATCCCTTTCTTGGTGGGGAGCTTTGTGGGGTGGGTTTCCTTTGAAGGGCAATGGGGCGCTGGCCCCGGATTAGATTGGAGCTGGTGTTCAGTTCGCAGAAAGAGGCGCACTCTGGGGCACTTCTGCGTTACGCTGGCGGGTGTCGTGGCGTAGCCACCACCAGGACAGAACGCCGAGCAGTAGATTAGAGGCGGCGGTAGCGGCAAACAATCCAGTCATGCCCCATAAATGATTGCCAAGCCAGGCTAGAGGTAAGTAGACCCCAAATACTCGCAGAAAGGAGATCAGGGTGGCGGGAAGCGGTCGCCCGAGGCCGTTAAAGGCAGCATTGGCAGACATCACAAAGCCGTAACCAGCATAGCTGAAGGGCACTAGGCTCAGGTAAGCGACAGCCACCGCGATAACCTCTGGGGATTCACTGAACAAGCGCGCGATGGGTTCGCCAGTAAAATACAGCAGTACCGCCAAGCCTGCGCCCAACACCAAGCAGAAGCGCGCCAGCACGCTGACGGTTTCCCGCAGGCGTTCTGTTTTGCCAGCGCCGGCATTCTGTCCCATGAAAGGCCCGACCACCGCCGAGAGCGCATAGAAAACAATGAGAGCTAATGGCTCGATACGCAGCGCTACGCCGAGCCCGGCAACAGCATCGTCACCATGCACTGCCACCAGTGCTACCACCACGCCGCCGGCCATAGGGATAATGACATTGGTCAGCACTGCTGGCAGCCCAACCGCCAGTACTTTGCGCCAGGATTCGATCAGGGTGCCCAGATGCCACTGGGGTGGGGCCATGAGGTGTTCACGGCGGATCAAGAAATAAAGTGCAGCGCCAAAACTGAGCGCGCGTACAATCACAGTAGCGAGTGCAGCACCCTGTAACTCCAGCCGCGGCAAGCCGAATAGCCCGAAGATCAGGATTGGATCGAGAACGAGATTAAACAGCGCCACGCCAACCATAATACGCCCAGTTAGTGCACTGTTGCCTATGGCGCGCAGGGCGGAAAGTGCGATAGTTGGCACGATTACGAAGATGGTGCCGAGGTACCAGGGCACCATATAGTCGGCGATTAAAGGCAGCAGTTCGGGGCTGGCGCCGAGAAGGGAAAACAGGGGGCGGATCGTCAGTAGTCCAGCGACAGTGATGACTAGGGATATCAGCAGCGCCAATACCGAAGTATCGGTGACCAGCCTGCGCACATTCCGTACTTCCCCCGCTCCATAGGCTCGTGCCACCGCCGAAGAAGTACCGGCGCCGAGGCCGATAGCAAAGCTGTTGATTACCATTACTATCGGAAAGGTAAAGCTCATCGCCGCCAGGGGTGCGTTACCCAGTTGGGAGACAAAGTAGGTGTCCACAATATTGAAGGACATCACGGCAAGAATGCCCCACACCATGGGCAGGGCCAGCCGCTGCAAATGGTTGGGTACCGGGCCTTCGAGAAGTGATGGACTGCTGTTCGATAGCGACATTCGATAACTCTTTTCAGGCGATGGGGCCAGTTGGTAATCTCATTGGAGCCGCCGGCTAAAATTGTCGACGGCGACACTGCCCCGGGGTCGTCGCTCCTTGAAAAACGCTATCCTGGCGCAGTGAAAAAGGGGCTGCTTTTGTACACTGCCTACGTATCTTACGATTCGATATCATCTAGTGCGAGGCTCATGAGTACAGCATCCTCGCGGCCACCATTTTCTGTGGGATAGTAATTCTTACGTAAACCATCCCTGGAAAAGCCCAATTTGCGATAGAGCGACAGAGCAGCGAGATTTGAAGCGCGCACCTCCAGTAGGAGTCGCCGGGTATCACGGGGAAGTTCTGTGATCAAGTAGGTCAATAGTGTTTCAGCGAGGCCGCGCCTGCGCCAGCCGGGAGAAACCGCTATGTCAAGGATTTCCACCTCGTTAAACAGTGCGCTGAGCACGCAGCAGGCAACAACTCCGCCGGCATAGTTGAGTAACCAGCACTGGTGGCCATCTTCCAGGCTCTGTTGGTACTGAGTCTCGCTCCATGGGTGGCTGTGGGCGCTGTGCGCGAGGGTGGCAAGTGCGGGGCAATCAGCTTGTTCCGCGCGACGCAGCTGTAGCTCAGGGGCCGCTGGCTGGCTCATTGTGCCTTTGTCTCTGCGGGGTAGGTCTCGCATAGTAGCAGCCAAAGGCTGCGTTTGCGCTCGGGTTTTTGCAGTAACTGGGACAGGCTTGGCATGGCAAGTATACGTATACCTTGCCAGCTGTTAACGGCTTCATTGAGGGGCAAAGGGGTACAGTACTTCTGTGCTTCGCTGCCCATCAGCCAAACAGACTTTACCGGGTGACGGGCACAGGAGGCCTCCAGCCAACTGGAAAATGTATCGCGGGCCTCGGAGGCGTCCGCTGCCGGGCCGAAGCGGTTTTCTGCCATAGGCCAGTGTAGGCGCTCCTGTTGGCGTGGTAACTGGTGCAAATTTAGTGCGCGTACAATATTGTTGAAAAGGGCACCTAATGGTAGGGCAGCACCGGGTTCGTGGCTGTCCACCACCAGCAACTCCTCGCCAATGCACCAGCAGTTGAGTACGAAAGGCTGTACTTGCTGCCTTGGGGCTGCCACTGGTGTGGCTACGGCGGCTTTTACTGCGGTGGTTTCCTTGCCAGGTTGGGCAAGAGCGCTGAGATCTGCAACTGCCAAGCTGGCCCGCGCGTCACCCACTGCCGATGCGGGGGCACTGATAATCTGTGCCGCTGATTGTGGCAGCGGATTTAATACGGCGGGCTCAGGTTCTGCCGGTGGTAACTGGGCTTGGCAAGGCTCGGGTGCGAGCGGCAATACGAAGCGTGGCACATAACTGGCAACGCCAAGTACTGACAAATATTCCGCTCGCTGCAGCTCGTTCACTTATACGCCCTGTTTCTTACTCTCACTACTGGCGAGCAAGTTTAACGCATCCATGTAGGCTTGTGCCGAAGCAATCAGGATATCGGTATCTGCCCCGACGCCATTGACCAGGCGGCCGTCCCTTTCCAGGCGCACGGTAACCGAGCCCTGGGAATCAGTTCCCTGAGTAACGGCGTTGACGGAGTAGAGTTTCAGGTCGGCCCCGCTATTGACGATGCTTTCGATGGCTTTAAAAGTGGCATCTACCGGGCCGCCGCCAATGGCTTCTGTCTGGTGCGATTCGCCATTAATCGTCAGGCTGATAAAGGCCTGGGGGGCACAGCCGATTTTACTGCGCACATCTAGGTCCTGTAGCTGGAAACACTCCACTGGCGCTTCACTCTCTGCCACCAGGGAGTGCAAATCCTCGTCGAAAATTTCATGCTTTTTATCGGCCAGGTCCTTGAAACGCTGGAATACTTGCTGGAATTCGTCGCTGTCGGAAAACTCAATGCCAAGTTCTTCATAACGGGCGCGCACTGCGGCCCTGCCGGAATGCTTACCCAGTACCAAGCGGTTCTGTCCCCAGCCCACATCCTCAGCGCGCATGATTTCGTAAGTTTCACGATGTTTGAGTACACCGTCTTGGTGAATACCGGATTCATGGGCGAAGGCATTGGCTCCGACGATTGCCTTGTTGGGCTGCACCGGGAAACCAGTTACCGAGGAGACCATGCGCGAGGTAGGCACTATTTGGCTGGTATCGACGCCGGTTTCCACCGGGTAGAGATCCCGGCGGGTTTGTACGGCCATCACGATTTCTTCGAGGGAGGCATTGCCGGCGCGCTCGCCCAGACCGTTGATGGTGCACTCCACTTGGCGCACGCCGTTCATCACTGCGGACAGGGAATTGGCTACAGCCAGGCCCAGGTCATTGTGGCAATGGGTGGAGAAGATGGCTTTGTCTGAGCTGGGAACATTCTCGATAACCCGGCGGAACATAGCACCGTATTCGCCTGGCTCGCCGTAGCCTACAGTATCGGGGATATTGATGGTGCCGGCCCCAGCGGCGATGACCGCCTCAATAATACGGTACATAAATTCCGGTTCGGAGCGGCTGCCGTCTTCCAGGGAAAACTCTACATCATCGGTAAACTGGCGTGCGGTACTCACTGCTTTTACAGCCTGTTGCAGCACATCCTCCGGGTCCATTTGCAGTTTGTACTTCATATGGATTGGTGAGGTGGCAATAAATGTATGGATACGAGAGGCATTGGCTTTTTTCAAGGCCTCACCGGCACGCTGTATGTCGGCATTGACGGCGCGCGCCAGGCTACAGATACGGGATTCGGTCACAGCTTCCGCTACGGCTTGTACCGCTTCGAAGTCGCCTGGACTGGCAATGGCAAACCCGGCTTCGATAACGTCTACACGCATGCGTTCGAGCATGCGCGCAATACGTATCTTCTCCTCTTTAGTCATGGAGGCGCCGGGGCTTTGCTCACCATCGCGCAAAGTCGTATCAAAAATGACTAATTTATCTTTGTTAGTGCTCATTTTCGCTTGTTCTCCTTATTTGTTTCGAGGCTAAACAAGCGGCTCAACCGCTGTCTATGCGCTGTCCAAATAAAGTGGGGAATCCTGTTGGGGGTGGGGGAAAGAAAAATTATATGCCGCGTAGTAGCAATCGTAGCGAGAAAGCTAGGGCGAGGTGGTGTTGGCAAAATGTACAAATGTCAGTCTTCATGTCTGGCGATATCCGCGTGGGATCGGTTTATGTATTATGT
The DNA here is from genome assembly GCF_041447265.1 of Microbulbifer epialgicus. Lineage (NCBI taxonomy): Bacteria > Pseudomonadati > Pseudomonadota > Gammaproteobacteria > Cellvibrionales > Microbulbiferaceae > Microbulbifer > Microbulbifer epialgicus. The sequence goes on along the minus strand of NZ_JBGMEK010000017.1, from coordinate 79,260 downwards.
ATGTTTTTTGATCTCATGGTCAATACTTGTCCTAATTTCGTGTATTATTTTTTCCGTATCGTTAAATTTGTCCTTCTTTTTTGGGGTTTTGCAATAATTTTTGCCTAAGGAGTGCTTCTCGGAAAGGTAACTTCCGAGAAGCACTTGAAATAAATAGTTGCTTTTTCTGCCTGCCTATCTGGCAGTCTCACTCCCAAGTTTCTGCAGGAAATGCCAGAGATCGCCATGTAATTCCACCACCTCGGCACGGGTGATCGAGGACAGCTGCAGCTGTTGTTGGACCCAGGTCCTGGCTCGGGGTTTTAGGGCCATGGCCGAGTCTGTAGCTTCCACCAGGGTGACACGCTCATCCCATGAGGCGCGGCGTCTCCGGACCAGGCCGCGCTGCTCCATACGCTTTAGCAGCGGAGTGAGCGTGCCGGAGTCGAGCATCAGGCGTTGGCCTAGTGCTCCGAGGCTCTTGTTCTTTTCAGCTTCGTCGCCTTTCTGGGCCCACTCCCATAGCACCATCAAAACCAGGTATTGGGGGTAGGTGATATTCAAGTCTTTGAGCATCGGTTGGTAGGCCTTGGTCATAGCCCGTGAGGCAGCATAGAGGGCAAAGCAGAGCTGGCGGTTGAGGGCCAGCTCATCAGAATCATCATCGCATACCACTGTCACAGCATCCGCTCAATCTCTGTCTGCAGAGACTCCGGAGTGTCTTTCGGCGCGTAGCGTTTTACCTGTTCCCCATCTTTGCTGATAAGGAATTTGGTGAAGTTCCATTTGATACCCTCGGTGCCAAGAAGGCCTGGCGCACGCTTCTTGAGTTCAACAAACAACGGGTGGGCAGAGGGGCCATTCACGTCCAACTTGGCGTAAACAGGGAAGCTAACGCCAAAATTTAGCTCGCAAAACTCTTGGATTTCCTCGTCATTGCCCGGCTCTTGCTTGCCAAATTGGTTGCAGGGAAAACCGAGAATAGTCAGGCCGCGATCTTTATATTGGTTGTAGAGAGCCTCTAACCCTTTGTACTGCTTAGTAAATCCGCACTTGCTGGCAGTATTGACGACTAGGATCAGCTTGCCTTTGTAGTCTTCAAGGGTTGCAGTTTCACCGGCGGCAGTCTTGACGGGGATTGAGTAGAGGTCGGTCATGGTTAGCTCCGTTGATTTATATTGCTCAAAATATAGTTGTGCACAATATAAATCGCAACCCTCACTTTTGATGAGTAAGTTTCAGTACAGGCTTTATTGTGAGAATGGTTATCAATTATATTATGCGCCAAATGAATCATCCTGTTTGCAGCAACAGAAAAGGACTCTCCATGCGCCTCTCTCTTTATTTGGCCCGCCTGTTAGTGGCGTTGCTGGCCATTGCGATATTCCCCGCCCAGGCTCAACAAGCGGGCCTCTCCGAGCAGGAGCTGCGCCAGTTGATGCAGATGGCGGAATATATTGGTGTTGATTACCCGGAAGCGGTGGCCGATGGGAAAATTATTAACATCGATGAATACGCTGAAATGGAGGAGTTTGCCCAGCTGCTGATCGATCGTGGGGGGCAGCTGTCAGAGTCTGCAGAGGCACAGGCGATCCGCACTGAGGCTCAGGCGCTGCAGGCTGCTATTCAGCGCAAAGCCAGTGTTAAGGACGTTCAGGTGCACACGGCCTCGCTACGACAGGGGTTGCTTTCTATTGCGCCGGCGCTGGCTCTACCCCGCGCTCTGCTCAGTCTCGATGAAAGTCGAGCACTTTATCAGGCCCAATGTATCGCCTGTCACGGTGTAGAAGGTAAGGGTGACGGCCCCCTGGCGGCCCAACTGGAACCGGCCCCTACGAATTTCCACGAGCGCGAGCGCGCTGAAAATCGCTCTCTGTTGGGGCTTTATGATGCCATCAGTAATGGTATTGATGGCACTTCAATGACCGCCTTCCATAATCTGAATGAGCACCAGCGGTGGTCCCTGGCTTTCTATGTGGGTGGTTTGGCGTTTGCCGGTGAGGCTGACACTGCCGAAGGTACCCAGCCAAGCCTACAGGATTTGGTTATGTACAGTCCGCAGGTGCTGCGTAATGATCGCCCCGAAGTCTCCACTGCAGCAGTAGCTGCATTACGTGCAAATCCGGGTGCGCTTTTCCCCGCTGACCAGGCTCGGGGGGATGCGCCGATTGAAGTTGCCCGTGCACAACTCAAAAAGTCTCTGGCAGCCTACCGGCAGGGTGATTACGCCAATGCCCGTACTCTGGCGATCAGTGCATACCTGGACGGTTTCGAAATGGCGGAGAACTCCCTGGATTCTCTGGATGCGGATCTGCGCCTGGCCACTGAGCGTGAGTTGCTGGGCCTGCGTGCACAACTGAATGCTGGCAGCGACCCGCAACAGGTTGAGGTTCAGGTAGGCGTGATTCTGCAGCAGTTGGATCGCGCTGAATCGTTGTTGCAGGATTCCAACTTGTCTGGAGTAACCCTCTTTGTGGCCAGCCTGTTGATTCTCTTGCGTGAGGGGCTTGAGGCTCTGCTGGTTGTACTTGCACTGACCACTATTCTGGTGAAAACCGGGCGACGTGACGCGCTGAAATTTGTCCACATCGGTTGGATCGGCGCATTTGCTGCCGGATTTGCCACCTGGGTCGCAGCCCAGAGTGTGGTTACGATCAGCGGTGCCAGCCGCGAAGTAATGGAAGGTGTGGCGGCCCTTCTCGCAGCCGTGGTGCTTTTCTATGTGGGCTTCTGGATGCATAGCAAGACCCAGGCACATGAGTGGCAGAAATATATCCAGGACAGCATCAACCGCAGCCTGAGCACTGGTGCTTTGTGGGGTATTGCCGGTCTCTCATTTATCGCCGTGTACCGCGAGATTTTTGAAACTATTTTGTTCTACCAATCCCTGCTGACGCAGACCTCTGAGAGTCAGTACAATACCCTGTGGGCGGGTATCGGTGCCGGTGTGGCTCTGCTCTCCATAGTAGGCTTCGCTCTGGTGCGCTACTCTGCCCGCCTGCCTATCGGCAAGTTCTTCTCTGCAACGACTTTTATCCTGTTGGCTCTGTCTTTCATACTCGCAGGAAAAGCGATTGCAGCATTGCAAGAGGCGGCTTGGATAGGTATTTCTCCGCTGCCGGTACAGTTTAGTTTTGACTGGCTGGGTATTTACTCTACTTGGCAAGGTATTGGCCTACAGGGAGTTATCCTGGTGGCCGCTCTGTGGCTAATTCTGAAAGGCAGAGGCCCCGAGGGGGGCACGGCAAAGGCTGCTTAAATATTATCGGGGTGCCCGCTGATTCTGGTGGGCATTCTTCTTACTCCACTTTCCCCCAGATACATCATGAGTTTGTCAGGGTTGACGTTTGTACATTTGAGAAAGCTCATAGTGCAAAGCGCCACTCTTTATGCCATTGATTAGGACTGGCTCCCCGACCTTGATATGGACCCTTGTGAAAGGAAGGCGCTTTAAAGGGGAGGCTGCCGTAGGAGTGTTCTTCTCTGTATTTCTTTCCAGCCCCTTTAAGAGTATGGGTAATACCGGAAGTGCCGTGCATGACTCGACATTTTCCTCCCCCGCCTCTTGAGGAGGGTTGCAACTATATCTCTCCGAGTTATTTGCAAAGTAGCAGAGTAATTCTCCGTTTAACACTGCCTGCTCAATACTTCCGGATGTTATTTCGCAATCATTCTCTGTTTCATAAATAATCGGGGCAACACCGTAATTTTTGAAAACAAAGCGCAGAAAAGGTGCCTCATAGAGTTCCCTGGGCAGAATAAATCGAATTGGCCGCGGTACTGTATCCATTAACAAAAGAGGCGCGAGGGTGTCGACAGGGCTACAGGATATCAGGGCTGCACCACTTTCCGGTATATGCTCCAGGTTCTCACTGGATGTGCGTGCCCACAAATGAGACGCCAACCAAGTCAGTAAATGTACGACAAATTCGGGTAATTTTATAAACAGGAAAAGCATTGCTAGGACATTCAGCAGTGCGATCAATATAAAAAGCTGTGGAATAGTGAGTTTTAGCCCCTCTAGGAATGCAACATTTAACAGTGAGATTACGACAATAAAGAAGGCGTTGATTACGTTGTTAATAGAGAGGATTTGAGCCCGCACAGTTTTTTCCGCTCTGTCTTGCATGATTGTGTAAAGGGGCACAATGTAGATTCCGCCGAAAATGCCCAGAAGTGCGGTGTATATAAGGATGGCATAGGCGCCGTCGCTTTGCAGGTACTCTTCCACTGATGCTCCTGATAGGGTTTGAAACTCCGTGGCTGTCAGACCTAATCCCAGACCGGCGATGGTCATGCCCAGTCCGCCGATGGGTACTATGCCAAATGTAATGCGGCCCCTGGACAGTCTCTCACACATCAAAGACCCTACCGCGACCCCAATGGAAAGGCAGCAGAGAATAATGGTGATTACCGGTTCACTGGCGCCCAAGACATTTTTGGTAAAACTAGGCACCTGGGCCAGGTAGGCGGAACTCACCAGCCAGAACCAGGAGCAGGCGATAATTGCGTAAAATACTGAGGGGGTTTTCATGGTCCGGTGCAGAATACGCCAAGCCTGGGATATTGGATTCCAGTCGATGCGCAATTCTGGTGTCGAGGGCGAAGCAACCGGGATGGCGCGGCTGGCCAGGTAACCAAACACTGCTACCAAAACCATGATCAGGCCTAAAAAGAGCAGGCCGGGTTCGCCGGGTGTTGTGTAGCCGGCAAGCAGGGTGCCAACTATGGTGCCCGAGAGTACACCGGCAAAAGACCCCATCTGCGCAAGGCCATTGCCACCCATTAACTCAGCGCGTTTCAAGTGTTGTGGTAAAAGAGCGTATTGCACTGGGCTAAAAATTGCTGTGTGCGTCGCGAGAAGGAAAAGTACAGAGAAATTTAACGCTCGGTTATCGTTGAGCAGGGCGTAAGCGCCGAGCAAAACAATAAAAATTTCGGCCAGTTTTAAAAGGCGAATAATACGGCTTTTGTCATATTTGTCTGCCAGCTGTCCCGCGGTTACTGAGAACAAGAAGTAGGGCAGTATGTAGAAACCGGTGGCAAGGTTGATCAGGATGTTGGCTTCCCTCTCCACCAAGCGGAATGCGAACATGACCAGAAGCGCATTTTTAAACAGATTATCATTGAAGGCCGCGGTAGTCAGAGAGAGCAGCAGCGGTAAAAATCGGCGCTTATAGAGTAGTTTGAATTGGTTCTGCTGAGCCATTGATGCGCGCCCTGAAGGTTTAGCTCATCGGCTCTTCGCGAAACAGTGTGCCAACATGCCAGAGCTTGGTGGCAAAACGAGGATAACCGGATATAGGAATGCTAGCACCTTGCCGGGCGGTGGCTGTAGAGAAGCTGGATAAGTTTGGTTTCAGCTTGATGGTTTTGGGTTAACTGAAAATGAACAAGCGCTAGCAAAAAATCACAGGGTCAACTCTCCAACTTTCCTGTCATTTTGAAGGGAGGATAGGGCCCGGCGATATTTCCAGGCCCCGGGGTATCAGATTATCGTTGTTCTCCACGTAGCCCCTGGACTTCATCGTGCAGAGTTTCCGCCTTCGCTTCAGGCGGCTCAATAGGATTGCCGGCCACAACACTGACCCTGGACCAAAAGCGCCGTGGCCAAGTGGTAAATGCATGGCCATCTTTATGGCTGAAAAAGCTGCCCCACAGGCCACGCAGGGCCATGGGGATAACCGGTACTGGGGTGCGTGCCAGTATTTTTTCAATTCCCGCTTTAAAAGGTTGGATTTTTCCGTCCTTTGTCAGCTGACCTTCCGGAAAAATACACAGGAGATCACCGTCCTTGAGGCCCTGCTCAATGTCTTGGAATGCCTTCTCATAGCCTTCGGGGTCTTTTAGCTTAGAGCAGATGGGAATGGCGTGTCCGGTACGGAAAATAAAATGCAGTACCGGAATTTCGTAAATCGGCTTGTACATGATAAAGCGAATAGGGCGGCGCACTGCACCAGCTAACAGCAGTGCATCCACATAGCTAACATGATTACATACGATAAGTGCTGGGCCATTGGCTGGAATCTGTTCCAGCCCCTCATGCTTTACCCGGTATATAGTGTGGGAGAGCATCCAGATTAACAGGCGCATGGCAAACTCAGGCACTTTAGTGAATACAAAGATAGCCACGGCGGCGTTCATTAGGGCGATCACCAGGAAAAACTGCGGAATAGTGACTTCAAGCACATTCAGGAAGAAAATACCCAGAAGTGCCGAGATCACCATAAACAACGCATTTAAAATGTTGTTCACCGAAATAATTTGTGCCCTGATCTCCGGCTCTGAGCGATCCTGCATCATCGCATAAAGCGGCACTATGTACAGGCCGCCAAATATACCAATCAGGACTAAGCAGCTAAAGATAGAGTAGGCACCGTCACTGCTTAGAAATGCGCTTAGTGATGCCTGCTGCAATTCTGTAAAGCGGTCACCGGCAATAAAAAGAGCAATACCGGTAATGGTCAGGCCGGCGGCGCCCAAGGGAACCAAGCCCAGTTCAATATGGCCATCGGACATGCGCTCACACAGTAGTGAGCCCAACGCTATGCCGATGGTAAAGGTACATAGCAGCAGGGTAACGAGGGACTCGTCGCCACCTAATACATTCTTGGTGAAACTGGGTATCTGGGTCAGGTAGGCCGCGCCCAATAACCAGAACCAGGAGATGCCGATAATGGCGTAAAAAATCGAAGGGGTCTTGGCGGTTTTGCGTAGTATATTGGTGGTCTGAGTGAATGGGTTGGGGTTCACCCGCAAGTCTGGTGCCGGCGCTGGAGCGAGCGGAATACCGCAGCTGGCCAAGTAGCCAAAAGTGGCAGCTCCCATAATGATCAGGCCCAAATAAAACAGCCCGTGTTCACCCTGGCCAGTTAGCCCCGCCAGTAGTCCTCCAACGATGGTACCGGTGAGGATACCTACAAAGGTACCCATTTCCACCAGGGCATTGCCACCAACCAGCTCGGAGCGCTTCAAGTGTTGGGGGAGAATGGCATATTTTACCGGGCCGAAAAATGCGGATTGCACACCCAGCAGGAAGAGCACTGCGAGGCAAAATACATTATTACCGCTGTAAAGTGCTGTGACACTTAGCGCACCAATACAGATCTCCCCCAGTTTAATCAGTCTGATCAGGCGGCTTTTGTCGAACTTGTCTGCCAGTTGTCCGGCAGAGGCGGAAAAGAGAAAAAAAGGCAGAATAAACAGACCTGCAGCTATATTAATCAGCGCATTGGCTTGGCTTTCCACAAGGCGAAACGCGATCATCACAATCAGTGCATTTTTATAGACGTTGTCGTTAAAGGCGTCGAGAAACTGCGTGAGAAAGAAAGGCAGGAAACGGCGACTGCTGAGCAGTTGGAACTGGGTGCGATGGGCCATAGATGTTTACTCTTCTAAACGCGCCATCTATCTTACGCCAAAGGGGTATTGAGTTGTCCAGCATGCAGTGGCAACGAAATGGATGGCATGTAGCGGGCTTTGGGGTAGAGGGCTTGGTGGCAGAATAAGTTGTTGGGGGAAGGAAACCGGCCGCAAAGGACGGCCGGTGTGAGGGCAAAGGCTGTTACCAAATTTTTACCCGCTCTTCTTCAGGTAGGTACATGCCGTCGCCTTTTTTGACATCGAAAGCCTCGTAGAATGCTTCGATATTGGGCAGCACCCCCTGTACCCGGTATTCGGCGGGTGAGTGGGTATCGGTCTTCATACGGCCGCTCAGTGCCTTATCACGCATCTTGCTGCGCCACACCTGGGCCCACCCCATAAATACGCGCTGGTCGCCAGAGAATCCGTCGATCACCGGAGCCTCTTCACCATTTAGGGACATCTTGTATGCTTTGTAGGCTATGCCCAGGCCGGACAGGTCGCCGATATTTTCACCCAGGGTCAGTTCGCCATTAATGTGCTCACCTTCCAATGGCTCGAAAGCGTTGTACTGGGAGACCAGCTTGCTGGTGAGGTTTTCAAAGTTTGTGCGGTCGGAATCGGTCCACCAATTATTCAGGTAACCTTTGCCGTCGAACTTACTGCCTTTGTCATCAAAACCGTGGCCGATTTCATGGCCGATAACGCCACCGATACCGCCGTAGTTCACCGCATCATCGGCGTTCACATTAAAGAAAGGGGGCTGCAGTATCGCTGCCGGGAAGACAATCTCGTTCATCGCCGGGTTATAGTAGGCGTTGACGGTCTGCGGGCTCATGCCCCACTCGTTACGGTCGATCGGTTTGCCCAGCTTATTGCGCTCGAAGCTGGCTTCGAACAGCTTGGCGGCCAGCACATTGGTTACCAGGTTATTGGCGTCCACCTTGAGGGCGGAATAGTCGCGCCATTTTTCTGGGTAGCCAATTTTGGTGGTGAAGTTTTCCAGTTTGAACAGTGCTTGTTTACGGGTGTCCTCTCCCATCCACTCCAAGGATTGGATAGATTCACGGTAAGCGGCCTTGAGATTTTCTACAAGGATGATCATGCGCTCTTTGGCTTCCGGCGGGAAGTGTTTCTCCACGTAGCGCTTGCCAACCAGTTCACCCACAGAGCCATTTACGAACTGCACGCCGCGCTTCCAGCGGGGTTCCATCTGCTCTACACCGTGGATGGTGGTGCTGTAAAAGTCGAAGTGGATCTGGGCCAGCTCACTATGCATATACGGGGCCATGGCGGAGATAACCTTGACCTTCAAATAGCGTTTCCAGGTTTCTATATCGGTGTCGAGGATAATCTGATTGGCGGCTTCCAGATATTCGGGTTGACCGACAATAAAGCCGTCGGCTTTGGTCAGCTTGGCTTTGGCCAAGTAGCTGTCCCAGTCCACGGCGGGCATCAACTTTTTCAATTCCGCTACAGACTTCTTGTTGTAATACTTCTCTGGGTCACGGTTGTCCAGGCGGCTCCGCTGGTGCTCAGCCAGGCTCTCTTCCAGCTTAAAGATCTTGCCAGAGAAGGCTTTGGCATTCTCGAGACCGGCCAGTTCCTGGATTCGTATCAGGTATTCTTTATAAGCCTTGCGCAGCTCTTTACTCTTCTCGGTGTCCTCGAAGTAGTAGTCGCGGTCTGGCAACCCTAGGCCTGCCTGCCAGAGGAAGGTGATGTAGTTTTCGACCTGTTTAAGATCCTGGTAGATGGTGCCGCCGAAAGGCACGTTATAGCCAGCGATATCGGCGTAGGCGAAAAAATCGGTCAGGTCTTTGCGGGACTCGATGGCATCGACCCTGGCGAGCTCAGAGGAGATCGCGGACAGACCTCGTTTCTCAATCAGCTTTTCATTCATAAAGCTGTTGTAGAGGTCCCCAATCTGCTTGGCGTCGGCACTACCGGCGTTTTCACCTGCCTCCATAATCAGCGCTTTGACTTGCTCGGTGCTCTTGTCTCGAAGGATTGAGAAGCCACCCCAGCGGGACTTATCGGCGGGGATTTCAGTATTCTTCAGCCAAGTGCCATTAACATAGGCGAAAAAATCATCCTGCGGACGCACGCTGGTGTCCATAGCACTGAGGTCAATACCAGAAGACAACAGCTCCTGCTGAGTTACGGTCTTGTGGTGGTCGGAGCCGCCGTGGGCCTGGGCCGTCAGGGATAGCTGAGTGCCCGTGAGGATGCCTGCGATAGCGATTGGTAATAATAGTTTTTTCATATTGCTCTATTGGCTAAATTTTCATCGGTCGAATAAAACCTACATGGTACGAGGTGACAGTGAGCCTGGGCAAGAGCGGCTGCGTTTAGCGGGGGATTGGTCGCGATAGATTGCGGTGCGGGGTGAATATTCCAGTTAATGAATAAGCCCCACAATGTGAGGCTTTCGGGAAGATAGCGACTTAATCGGGTAAGTTAAAGGTAATTGGCAGCGAGAAGCTGAAACCTTCGCTGCCGAGCTGCGACGGTACGGGGGGGTAGGGAGCTGCACGCTCGACTGCGGCGCGGGCCTCCCGGTTGAGGGTGCCGTATCGGGAATCCTGTACTGTCTGTATCTCTTGCACTTCTCCTGAGGAATTAATGACCACGTTCAAGCGTACACTACCTTCCTGGCCACGCTCCTGGGCGCGCTTGGGGTAACGAATATGGCTGAAAGTATGACGCAGCAGGGAGGAGTGGAAAATTTGGCGGGCGAGGATCATATCTGCGGTGAGCGGAGCCTCCTCTTCCTCCTCCAGTACTTCCTCCATACCGGTAGCCGGCTTTTCTACAGAGCTGATAGCAGCCAGTTGGGTTGCCTCGGCTTTATCTGTACCCGCTAGCTGGTGTAATTCATCTTCAGGCTGTATCAGGGTATCTGCTGTTTCTGCCTGGGCTATTGCCCCGGCCGCCTCTTCCGCTACCTGCAGAACCCCCGAAGTATCAGCAGCAGCTGGCGCCAGGGTCATTGTGGGTGGGGCGAGATCAAGTGTTGCCAGTGTCGGCTTGGATAATACCTCTTCCTTTTCCGGTTCCTGGGCGGCGGCAAGGGCTTCCTCCTGGCCAATTTGCTTCAGTTGCAGTTCGGCGATACGTTCGCTACTGGGCTCGAGCGCTTCAAAAGTGGTGAGCAAGCCACTGGGGATATCACCCCCGGCGAGCAGGCCGTCGCGGAAGTCTGTGGATGGTGGCACGGGGCCAATCCATGCGCGCATCAGGGTGTTGAAGAAGTCCTGATCGTTGATTTCGCCCAGAGTAATTCCGTTTAACGTCACGGTAGTAATGCCGGTATCTGTGGCGTAGTCGATAGCCAGCTGGTCCCCGCGTAAAAAACGCCCTTTGAATAGGTTGGCAAAGGTCACCATGGTCTCAGCTTGGCTGCTCAGGGTGTCACTGCGATTATTGATGGCGATGCTCTCCATCCACTGGTTGCGGAACCGGCGTGCGGGCAGGCTATTGGCCAGAACTCGAACTTCCAGCCGGCGCGGCAAGTCGCTGTTGAGCAGAGCTGCGGAATCGTCGGAAAGATTTTCTGAATAGATGGCGGCGATGTAGAGCTCTTTGTTGAATTGTTGTTCGAGCGCAAGACCGTTTAGGAGTGGTGCAGCTTTCGCAGATACAGCAAGTGTAAACACCAAAAGTGAGAAGACAATTTTTATCGGTTTCATTGTTCTACGGTGTCTGATTATCCGGACTTACAGGTTCCGGTATTTAAAGATACGGGGCCCCTCCCCAGTGCACACAAGTCAGGTGAAAAAGTGCGCATTTAACGTGTGAGCGAGCACACTGTACTCATCACTTCGTCTAACTCTACTGTAACTACAATGGAGTTCAAGCCCAGAGCGGTTAGAATGTTCGCCTGAGCGGGATTAAGCGAATTTGCTGGGAAACGGTTGTCACACCTCTGGATGGGTACCGAAGACCGTTATCGTTTAGAATTGCGCTTTAAAAGTAGCTTCGGCCACAGTTTCTAAAAAAATGGAATGACCTTCACTCATTTGTTGTACTCATGGAAATTAAACCTCTATTAGATTACCCCCGGGACGCCGTGGATCGGCTGTTAAACGTCATTCATTTATTTCGTGATATTCGAGCAGCTAGTGAATGGCAGTACGATGTATTGCTGAAGCGCTCCAGGTTGGTCACCCTGGCGCCGGGAGAGCAGTTACTGCGCGCTGGCGATGTGGATCAGTGGGTTTATTTCCTGTTGCGTGGTGAGCTACAGGTGCAAATGGAAGCCGTAAGCAACGGCATGGAGATACCAGGAGAGCGCACCCTGGCGGTCATTCGGCCGGGAGAGTTGTTCGGTGACTTGTCGATGCTTTTGGCGGAGCCGCGCAGTGCGAATGTATTTGCTGCGCATCATAGCCGGGAGAGTCAGGTATTGGGGCTCGATTGCACCCTGTTTGGTGATTTGGATGATCTGTCTCTATTGCAGCTGCCCGCCAAACTGATCTTTTACAGGAATATGGTCCATTCGTTGCGCTGGAAACTGGAAGTCTACCGCTCCAAGTATCCTGGTCATCAACTGGCAGATAGCCACCGCAAACTCAGACTCTATACTGGCCCCAAGAATTGCCGCGACGAATTAATTGCCTTAGCGGACCAGGCCCGCGCACTGGCACGTATACTTCTCGATTGGAATGCAGAATTTGGGTCTGGTGAGCTGGTCGATGATGAATCCGATATGCTGGGTTTCCTGGAGTCAATGCTCTCGTAAGTTTGTACCAGTAAACTTATACACATAAGGTTGTCCCACTTCTGCGGATTAGTCTGGGGTGGGCCTCTCCTTGTGCCCCTTCCTTATTACTGGTTGAACCTCCAGTTAACTTCTTCAATGCGGCCAGCTTTTTCATATACTCATTGCCCTTGCGCGCTTTTTCCGGTGTTTCAACCCCGCAGTCACGTCAACCGACCTATTTCTACAAGAATTCAATTTTGGAATAAGGCCCCGCTGTGTAAAATTTGCTCTGTTCAAAATGCCGTTCCTGCTCCTTCGGTGCCAGCTTTTTTCCCAACAGGTTTTTTTAGCTATGAGTTTACTGACATCCATCTGGTCCAACCGCAATTACCGAATGGCAATGTTTGTCGCGCTGTTGGCTATCGCCTGGCTTTTGAGCGGAGTAGTAGGACCCGGGGATACGCTCGATAATGAGGAGGCTGTCACTGGAGTCGCCAATCCCGAGCCGGTTATGCGCGTCCAGGCTCAGAGAGTTGAGGCCCAATCCTACGCTACACAGGCTTTGATAAACGGGCATACGGAGGCCAACCGCAGCGTGCGTCTGCGTGCGGAGCTGGATGGGGTGATTATTGGTTTGCCGGTATCAGAGGGTAGCTCAGTACGTCGGGGCGAAGTGATCTGCGAGATTGAAGCCGAGGACCGCCTGGAGAAACTGGCTCTCGCCGAGGCGGCCCGGCGCAAAGCAGAGCTGGATTATGCGGGGGCTATACGCCTGAAAATGAAAGGCTTGCAATCTGATACGGCCATGGCCCAGCAGCAGGTTTTCCTGGCCCGGGCAAAGGCGGATTACACACAGGCGAAAGTTCTAGTGGATAACCTCAAAGTTCGCGCGCCCTTCGACGGTGTGGTCAACAGCCGCGCAGTAGAACTGGGTGATTTTATTCGTCGCGGTGAAGAGTGTGCGACCTTACTGGATTTGGACCCGGTCCTGGTAGTTGGCGAAGTCTCGGAAAACCAGGTGGGTCAGCTGATTCCTGGGGGCCTGGCCAGTGCGCAGTTACAGCGCGGAACACTTGTGCAGGGTAAATTGCGTTATATCAGCCAGCAGGCCCAAGAGGTGACCCGTGCATACCGAGTAGAAGTGGCGGTGCAGAATCCCGGTAATGCGTTGCGCGGTGGCTTGAGTGGCCGCCTGGCTTTGCCTACAGGAGAAATTCTGGCACACCATATTAACTCCTCACTGCTGACCTTGGATGACCGGGGAGAACTGGGAGTGCGTATCCTCGATGAAAATAATAGGGTGGATTTTGTCAACGTTACCTTGGTGGGTGATGGTGATGGCGGTGTTTGGGTGAGTGGTTTGTCGGACCTGGTTACTTTGATTACTGTCGGCCAGGAATATGTCAGTGTTGGTGATATTGTCCGGGTGGAATTAGTCGATTCCGAGCAGGATTTTGACAGCCCTTCACGCCCTGTTGAGGTCACTGCCCCTAAGTCCGATCTCATGCCAGCCTCGGAGCAGCGTTCTATTGCCGAGGATGATCAGTAATGAAACTACTGCAGAACGCAATTGAGCGAAATCGCAGCACGCTTTGTCTGATGTTGCTGATTGTATTGGTAGGACTGGTAGCGCGCGGTGCAATGACCATTGAATCCAGTCCCGAGGTGAACCCGCCGTTTGTGATGGTACAGGTTACCCATGAGGGAATTTCCCCTGAGGACGGTGTGCGGCTGTTGGTGCGCCCATTGGAGCAGGAAATCAGGGCGGTTGAAGGTGTGGTCGAAGTGATAGCTGTCGCTAGGGAATCGCTTGCTTATATTGTTGTGGAGTTCGATACCGCAATTGATGTGGATGATGCGGTCGACGATATTCGCAATGCAGTGGAAAGGGCCAGGGCGGAACTGCCGCGGGATGCGGAAGAGCCAATGGTTGAAGAGGCCTCTGCGCAGCCTTTCCCAACAATTGTGGTTACCCTTTCCGGGGAAAAAGTCAGTGAGCGGGTATTACTAAGCAGCGCGCAATTGTTAAAGCGTAAAATCGAAAATATCAGCGATGTGCTGAGTGCCGATTTACATGGCAATCGAGAAGAAGTGGTCGAGGCAATAATTGATCCGGTGCGCCTGGAACACTATCAGGTGACAAGTACTGAGCTGATTAATGCTGTGCTTGGCAATAACCTGTTGATTCCTGCTGGCGAACTGGATACTGACCGCGGGCGTTTTTCTGTGAAAGTCCCTGGGTTGATTGAGACTGCGCAGGATGTCTATGAAATTCCTCTAAAGAAATCTGCCGATGGTGTAGTGACTCTGGGAGATGTCACCGATATCCGCCGCACCTTTAAAGACGCCGTCAGCTATACCAGTATCAATGGCCGCCCCGGTCTTGCCGTAAATGTCGAGAAGCGCAACGACGCCAGCTCTGTTAATGTGGCTGACCGCGTTAGGGCGGTGGTGCAAGAGGAGCTGGATACTTTGCCCCAGGGCGTGGAAGTGGAATTTGTCTTCGACCAATCCAACTTCGCTCGGGATATGGTCAGTGAAATGCAGGGCAATATCCTTACCGCCATGCTGCTAGTAATGATTATTGTGGTTGCCGCATTGGGTTTCCGTTCGGGTATCTTGGTGGGCTTAGGGGTGCCTTTCTCTCTGCTGTTTGGCTCTATCATCACCTGGTATCTGGGGTATTCCTTCAATTTTATGGTGATGTTTGGAATGCTGCTGGCTCTCGGCATGCTGATTGATGGCTCCATTGTGATTACAGAATTTGCCGACCGCAAAATGGCGGAAGGCTTAAGCGCTCGCAATGCATATATTGCCTCAGTCGGTCGAATGTTTTGGCCAGTGGTCGCCTCTACTGCAACCACCCTTGCAGCTTTTCTGCCTATCATGCTCTGGCCAGGAGTGGTTGGGGATTTTATGCGTTACCTGCCGGTAACTGTTTTTGCGGTCTTGGCAGGATCACTGCTATATGCACTCTTTTTTGCCCCGGTGCTGGGCGCCCTGTTCGGTAAGAGTAAGCTGACTGCATCCACTCGGGATCATTTAAAGCAACTGGAAGAGGGGCAACCGACGCTGTTGCCGGGCATTACTGGTTACTATGCCCGCATACTTGCATTTGCTTTGCGCCGCCCGGGGGCTGCTTTTGCAACCACGATAGTAGTTCTCGTAGCTATCTTTATTGCCTTTGGCCGCTACGGTGCCGGGGTTGAGTTTTTTACTGAAACTGAGGAGCAATACGGAAACGTGGAGATTCGGGCCCAGGGTAACCTTTCCATGGCGGAAAAGAAGGATTTGGTGGCCAAAGTGGAACAGGCTGTGTTGGGAGTACCGGAAGTTCGCGTTGCTCACACTACCATTGGGTCTGGTGGAATATCCGGTAATTCTGATCGTGCTCCAGATCAAATCGCCAATATGCTTGTGGAGCTGTTGCCGGCAGAGGAACGTGAGCGTCGCAGCCGGGAAATCTTTGCGGATATTCGCTTGCGAACGGCTAAATTTGCCGGGATCAAGGTAACTGCCAATGTGATGGAGGGAGGCCCCCCGGTCGGTAAGGATATTGTGCTGGAGCTGCGCGGGCAGAATTATGAAAAATTACTGTCGGAAACCTGGCGGCTGCACCGGGCCATGGAGAATGAATTTACCGGCTTGAGGGATATTGTAAATACCGCTCCACTACCGGGCATCCAGTGGGAAGTACAGGTGGATCGTGCCAAGGCGGCCTTATACGGTGCGGATCTAACCGAAGTGGGGCGTGCGGTACAGCTGATAACAAATGGCGTACGTGTGGCGGAATACCGCCCCGATGACACCGATGAAGAAGTGGATATCCGCATCCGCTATCCACAGAGTGCGCGCGGAATTGCCGCGTTGGACGAACTGAAAGTCAATACGGCGAAAGGTACAGTGCCTATCAGTAGTTTTGTGCACACGGAGGCGATGCCCAAGGTGGACAAGATAGAAAGGATTGACGGCGTTACCCGTATGCAGGTGAAAGCAGATGCCGAGGAGGGCGTGCTGCCGGATGATAAGGTAAAGGAAATTCGGGCGTGGCTGGAAAAAAATCCGGTAGATCCGAGTGTAGAATTGTTATTTCGGGGGGCGGATGAAGAGCAGAGCGAGTCTTTCCAATTTTTAGGGGTAGCCTTCCTGCTTTCATTGTTCCTGATGTTTATTCTGTTGGTGACCCAGTTCAACAGTTTTTACCAATCATTACTGATCTTGTCTTCGGTGATTATGTCGACCATTGGCGTGATGCTCGGTCTCCTGATTACCAAGAGTACTTTCAGTGTCATTATGACCGGGGTTGGGATCGTTGCCTTGGCGGGTATCGTGGTTAACAACAATATTGTTCTGATCGATACCTACAACTTTGTACGCAAAAGTGAGCCGGGACTTTCCATTGCCCAGGCTGCGCTCAAGGCATCCACCCAGAGGCTACGCCCGGTGTTCCTTACCACGACCACCACTATTCTCGGTCTATTGCCGTTGGCGTTGGGAGTAAGCGTGGATATGGTTGGCAGAAATGTAGTTGTCGATGGAGTCATTGCTTCTTTTTGGATCAAATTAGCCAGCGCCATTGTGTATGGACTCTCCTTCTCCACTTTACTTACACTTTTGGTAACACCGGTAATGTTGGTGCTACCGGGTCATTTGCAAGGAAGGTTTTACCGGATTAAGTTCAGCAAAAGGCAATGGAGCTAGCTTTAATAGTCGCATTATTGTGATCACTAATTGCGGGGGCTACGGCTCCCGTTTTCTTTACAAGGATTGGAGATGCCAAAAAACTGGCCTGCAAATATTGTTGAGCGTAGCCATCTACTCGCTGAGGAGAGCTTACGAAAGGCTATTGAGGATTTTATTCGACAACATCAGTTACCTGCCGAGTTTCATTCGGTAGCCGAACAATATTATTTACCCTTGGCATTGTGGTTATTGGAGCGACAGGTATCGGGGCAAACGCTGGTAGTTGGGATTAGTGGTGGCCAGGGCTCGGGCAAATCAACACTGGCAGACTTTATTCGTTTGGTGCTTTCTGAGCAGGGAGCCGGCTGTTGCGCATTATCCTTAGATGATCTTTACCTGACTCGCGCAGAGCGTCAACAGCTCGCGCAGGAAGTCCACCCGCTGCTGAGTACACGAGGTGTACCGGGTACTCATGATATCAAGCTGGGACTGGAAACCTTGTCCGCCCTTTGTCGAGCAGATGAACATACGCTAACACCATTACCTCGCTTCGATAAATCCGTGGATGAGCGGGTGCCTAGAGCATCCTGGCCGATATTTAAAGGGAAAGCGGATGTGGTTCTGTTGGAGGGTTGGTGCCTGGGAGCTAGACCATCTGCAAGTCTCCAATCCCCTATAAATAGCCTGGAGAAATCTGAGGATAAATTTGGTATCTGGAGAAACTTTATCAACCAGCAACTTGAAGGGTGTTATCGGGAACTATTCAACCGGATGGACATTACGGTGATGCTAAGGGCTCCGGGGATGGAATCAATACTTGAATGGCGAAAGTTACAGGAGCAGAAGCTACGCGAGCGAACTGGTGCCGGTATGGGAGATGAAGAACTGGTTCGTTTTGTTCAGCACTATGAAAGAATTTCATGCAACCTAATCGCGGATATGCCGGGATGGGCTGATTGTGTTTTTGTGCTTGGGGAGGATCACTTGGTCAAGGAGTTCAGTTTGAAGGCTGTGTTGAGCTGAACCCCGGCAAATCCGGAGTTCAGTTCAATGAGC
Source organism: Microbulbifer epialgicus (assembly GCF_041447265.1). Lineage (NCBI taxonomy): Bacteria > Pseudomonadati > Pseudomonadota > Gammaproteobacteria > Cellvibrionales > Microbulbiferaceae > Microbulbifer > Microbulbifer epialgicus. The sequence goes on along the minus strand of NZ_JBGMEK010000017.1, from coordinate 61,475 downwards.
GCTTTTGTTAACGCTATCAGGCTTGTCTTACTTAGCCTTGGGCGGACGACCGCGACCGCGCTTTACAGGAGCAGCTTCAGTTGCTGCGGTGTCTGCTTTTTTGGGGCGGCCCGGCTTTTTCTTGGCTTGTTCGCTTTTGGCTGGGCGACCGGGCTTCTTTTTGGCGGTTTCTGCCTTAGGTGGACGGCCACGACCGCGCTTTACAGGAGCAGCTTCAGTTGCAGCGATATCTGCTTTTTTGGGGCGTCCTGGCTTTTTCTTGGCTTCTTCACTTTTGGCTGGACGACCGGGCTTCTTTTTAGCTTCTTCGGTCTTCTTGGGACGGCCAGGTTTTTTCTTGGTCTCTTCAGTGGCAGCGGCTGCTTTCGGTGGACGGCCAGGCTTCTTCTTAGCTGCTTCGGCTTTTGCCGGGCGTCCTGGCTTTTTCTTCACTGCGGCAGTAGCTTTCTTGGCAGCAGCAGCGGCTTTTTTGGCTTCAGCTGCAGCTTTCTTCTTATCAGCTGCAGCCAGTTTTTTGGAAATGGCTGCTTCTTCCTTGGCTACAACTTTGGCAACTTTAGCGGCAAGTTTGTTCGCAGCTTTGATTGCAGCCAGCTCTTCCTTGGCTTCAGAAGCAGCAGTCTTAACTTCGGTTGCTGCTACTTTAGCTTCTGCAGCAGCTTCACGGGCTTTCTGCAGCTGCTTTTGTTGTGCAGGAGTCTTCTTTTTGGCGCGGATGGTGGCCAGCTTGTCTTGTGTGGTTTTAGCTTTTGCTACAGCCTTCTTGGCACTGTTTGCCAATTTTTCTGCTTTAGTGGAAAGGTCCTTCTCTTGTTTGATGCGGGCGTTTTCCAATTTTGCGGTGAGGGAGCGTAGCTCCGCTTCCAGTTGAGTAACATCGCTAGTAGCGACTTGAGATGCTTTCTTTGTAGCCATTAAATTATCCCTGAAAAAGAGTTGTTCTAGTAAACGGGGGTATTCCTATCAATTATTCTCAGCCATCTTCGTAATGATTTACCTTGTCGAAGATGTTTGTTTTCGGCAGAAAACAATTGATAGTGAGTCCCCCCAAAGTGAGCGGCGCTAATTGCAGCTTATTTGTATACCTAAATGCAAGTGTTTTATAGGGTTTTTTGCTATTTAATGTAAAAAAAATGGTTTTTTTTACATATTTCCATTTTCTGGGCGACTTCAGGATGGTTTTAGAGGTTGATTTACACTCTTGAGTAATTCGCAAGTTTGTTTCGCGTCTCATCGGTAGAGTTTAACAACTTTGGTAAAAATACGAATAGTTGAGTAATTTCCTATGGATTAAAAAGGCTCGGCTTTTGTGATCAAGTTGTTCAGGCTTCGGATCGATAAATGCCGCCGATTTGTTGAGATAAACAGAATAAGAGCTTCAAAACTTCACGAAGTTAGCAAAACTTAACTGATAGATGCCGATTGCTCTTCGAAGTTGGATGAGATCTACGATCAAAAGAACTTTATTACTTGATTACGTTGGCCCGATGGGCAGGTGGCTGTTTTTTACAGCGCGAACCAATAGATGGAGTTACTAAAAAGGGGGAAGGGAAGAATACACTGTGCTCGGGACCGTATGAGGCATGGATGCCGATTACGAGCTTACAGGGATGTATTCACAGTGAGTCTCGCGTGCAGTGTATTCTTTCCATCTGACCCAGTAGTAGATGGACACAAAGGAATTGAGTTACCAAAGGGAAAGCCTTCTAATTTATAAGGGTATATCCGTTCGGATCGGAACCTTGACGGAGGCGTTTAATACGAGATGCGATGAGAAAGCAGTTTAGTTTCGAGAACAAATGGTGAGATTACATCAGAAATTGGTGAGGTAGGGAGCTCCAACCTGATAAACAGAGTCCTGTGTTCAATTTGTGACAGAATCAGCAGGCAGGAGACGACCATTTCCTGTCTCTTTGTGCAGTTAGTGGGTATTCGCAAATGCTTAAAGGTTGCCGGCTTTTAAGTTAGCTCCCTGTTATATCCAGTTGTATTGGGGATGGTAGGTTCCTTTGTTATCTAATGACAAGATTTTGCTTTTTTACAGCTGCTGCATTTTTTGTGGCTTATGCAGCGTGTAGAGCACACTTGATTGGTTCTGTTTAGGTCGCTAACGCCCTATTTTTAACTTTGTTTGCTGTAAAGCACAAAGGATCCTTCTTCATTGTGCTCATCTCTATTTATTTCCTGCGTATCAGGAGAGGGAGTAATGGCCCAGTTTAAATGTTGGAAAGCGTTGATTATTGCAGTAGGAAGGTGGGGGTGTGTATCAGTTGGTGTAACGGATAAGAGCAGACTTCGGTGAAAGAAGGAGGCCGTGTTGTTTCTATCACCGAAGGAGAATTGGTTACATTATTCTCGGTTCTTGGTCAGGTTAGAGTGGCCCGTAGGGGAGGTAGCGATTATTTGAATGTTTGCGAATCCATAACAGCTGCTCGTGCTTCAACGAAGCTTTACGTTGGCGGAGGATTTTTGCTAAAGGGATTACGGCCGACTCAGCCCCGGCATCCCAGCCGGCCAATTGCATTTCAGCAAGGGTAAAAAAGCGGATTAATTGCCAAAGTTGGTCGTCACTCCAGTATTGACTTTCTTCTAGCCAGTATTGAGCTGGGAGGCGGATAAGCCGTGAAGCCTGTTGATCCTCTTCTTTAATAGCCCCAATGAGGGAGTCGTTCGATGCGGCGGCAGTAATGAGTCTTTGCAGTTGATCCCGGTCGAACTCCCATTGGCTTTCTTCTTGCTGGCCACTTACCTGTGGCTCCCAGGCCCCGACACTCATACTTACTCCTTATTTCAGGTACGAATTTCTCACCATTATAGCGGGCTGGATATATATCTGCGGGAGGAAATTTCCCGATATTGCGCAAGAAAGGTATTTTAGCCGAGGAAGATGTCCGGTGAAGCTCGAGAGAAATGGGATAATATAGAAGTAATTCACCGCGCCGAGGTCTCGATGGAATTTATCACTAAAGCTTTACCCGCTAGCAAGCGGGTTGCACTGATAGCACACGATAACCGCAAGGACGCAATAGTTGATTGGTGTCTGCGCCATCGGCCCCTGCTCGAAAAACATCAGCTCCTGGCTACTGGAACCACTGGGGGCAAGATTGAGGGGGCAACGGGGCTGGATGTTCATAAATTGTTGAGTGGGCCCTTGGGTGGGGACCAGCAAGTGGGAGCCAGGATCAGCGAAGGGGAAGTGGATCTGCTGATCTTCTTTTGGGATCCCTTTGAGCCAATGCCTCATGACCCAGACGTCAAGGCTCTATTGCGTATCGCAGCAGCCTGGAATATTCCTGTGGCCTGTAATTCGAGCAGCGCTGACATGATTGTGCAGTCTGCGTTGATGGATAGGGCATTTGACCGGGAAGTTCCGAACTATCAGCGTTACCTGAAGCAACGTTGATCGGATTTTTCGTTCAAAAAATAATCTGTAGGGCCGGGGCTAATTGATAACCTATTGATTTATAAGGGTTATTTTCCCGGGTTATAGGTTGTGCTTGCAATGCTTGCCAATTCGCGGCAATCTTGCCCACCAGATCAGACCGGTTAAACCGGCACCCTTGGTATTTGATAATTGCACGGTGTTTTATGAGTAGACGACGCGGAAAGGCCGTAGAAGAAGAAAAGGCAGATATCGACCTGACGCCCATGTTGGACGTTGTATTTATCATGCTGATCTTCTTTATTGTGACGGCATCCTTTGTGAAAGAGAAAGCGTTGGATGTAAATGTGCCTGATCCGAATGAGACCAACAATGCTCAGCCGGATGATACCAAGCAGAATATCTTGCTAGTTGTGAATGCCAACGATGAGATTACCCTGGGTGGTAGCCGTATTGATAGCCGTGCCGTTCGCGCCCGTATTGCCCAGCTATACGCTGAGAACCCCCAGGCTATTGTGATTGTACGCGCACACAATAAGTCCAGCGCAGATACTTATGTACAGATCGCGGATGCGGCCAAGGAAGTAAACCCAGGGATCCAGGTATCCCTGGTGCCTTTTGAGAAGTAAGCCCGCTTTTGGGTCAAGAGTATCGAGCTAAAAAGCCAGCAATTTGCTGGCTTTTTTTATATTTGGAAAAAGAAAAAGTAGATACCGATCACATAGGGGGCAGGTTGGCTTTCCAAGTCGCAAGGTGATGATTTTTTGATTAGAACTCTGAGCGGATAGCCCATAGGTCGGGAAATACGGCCTTGAATAGGGTGCCCTGCAAGTATCCAACACCGCTGGATCCCCCAGTGCCAATCTTGCTGCCGATGGTGCGCTCTACCATCTTTACATGCCGGTAGCGCCATTGTTGTAGAGAAGTATCAATATCCACCAGGGCCTCACAAATCTCGCTAACGAGGGGGTCATTGCGGTAGACATCAATGAGTATCTTCTGTACAGCCGGAGAGGGTTGGGCAACCTGGCTGTAATCCCGCTCTAATATCGTTTTTGGTATCTCATGCCCCTCTTGTACCAGGAAGTTCAGGAAGGCATCCCAAAGTGTCGGGGATTCAAGTCGCTTTTGCAGGCGTCGGTAGTGGTCAGAGCCGGGCTCATAATTCTCCAGTTTCCCGGAGTCCTTCGCACCGTACAGAAACTCCAGCTCGCGGAACTGAAATGATTGGAAACCGCTAGCGGTGGAAAGGCGGTCGCGAAAGGAGAGGAACTCCAGTGGGGTCAGGGTTTCGAGGATATCTACCTGCTGGATCAGGGTGCGGTAAATGGCATCCACCCGCTTGAGCGTATGTAGGGCACGGTTGCGCTCGCCGGCATTGAACAGGCGAACAAGAAAGTCCAATTCATGCAGCACTTGCTTGAACCACAGCTCATAACTCTGGTGAATTACGATGAATAAAAGCTCATCGTGTTCAGGGCCATCGGAAAGGGGCTTCTGGCACAGCAGAAGTTCGTCTACTTTAAGGTATGAGCTATAGGTGAGGGTCATAATGAGCAGCTTCCTCGTCGGGTTTTAATTAGCTGCGAAATAATGCTCTTTTTGGCCCGTCAGGATCAACATAAAAGTTTCAGTAAAGTGATTAGTATGATGCTCAATATTAGGCCCGGAGCTCTTTGAATGGAAAACCCCGCAAAACTACTGCGTGTCGATGGCAAACGCCTTTGGCGTAGTCTTATGGAAATAGCTGAAATAGGGGCGACCCCTGGGGGGGGGTGTAATCGCCAGGCATTGACCGAAGAGGATCGTCAGGGGCGCGATTTATTTGTGCGCTGGTGCCGTGAAATCGGCTGTGAGATTCGCGTGGACCGCATGGGGAATATCTTTGCCCGGCGCGCCGGGATTGATAATAGCCTGCCTGCAGTCATTACCGGCTCACACCTGGATACGCAGCCAACCGGTGGAAAATTTGATGGGGTGTACGGGGTGCTGGCAGGGCTGGAAGTGCTACGTACCCTGGAGGAAAAAGGCATAAGAACCAAAGCACCGCTGGAAGTGGTGGTGTGGACCAACGAGGAGGGCGCACGCTTTTCCCCAGCTATGGTGGGCTCTGGTGTTTGGGCTGGGGAGTTCAGCCTCGAGTACGGACATAGCCGTGTGGACAAAGCCGGCCTCAGCATTGGCCAGGAACTGGAGCGTATCGGCTACCTGGGCACCGAAGAGGCTCAACCGACTCCTATCAAAGCTGCCTATGAGGCACATATCGAACAGGGCCCGATCTTGGAAAATCAGGATCAGGTGATCGGAGTGGTCACCGGGGTGCAGGGAATTCGCTGGTACGATCTCACTTTCTTTGGGACTCCCTGCCATGCCGGACCTACGCCCATGGAGGATCGCCGCGACCCGGTAAAGGCGATGGCATGGCTTTGTGAAAGGCTTTACGGCGAAGTGAGAGCTTACTCCGAAGATGCTAGGATTACCTGTGGCGATTTGCGCGCCACACCGGGCAGCCGCAATACGGTACCGGAGAAGGTCGTGCTGGCTTTGGATCTGCGTCATCCTATGCCTGAGGGGTTAGAGCACTTGCACCGCACTCTTTATCGGATGGTGGAACAGGTACAGGAGGCTAGCGGTGTCGCGATTGATATACGCGAAGAATGGTATTCGCCACCAGTGGCCTTCAACAAGAATTGTATTGAAGCTGTAGAGAGTGCGGTACAGAGTTTAGGGTATAGCCACCGGAGAATGGTTTCTGGTGCTGGCCATGACTCAGTGTATGTTTCCAGAGTCGCTCCGGCGTCCATGATTTTTGTCCCCTGTGCCGGGGGGCTTTCCCATAATGAGGCCGAGTCCGCAGAGCCGGGGCACTTGGAGATGGGTTGTAATGTATTGCTGCAGGCGATGCTTGCGAGCGCCGAGCTGTCCTGACATGGCCGAAATTATAAAGAAAGAATGAGGGGCTGCTGGTAATTGTTGCCGGTGGACTGAGATAAGAAATTTGGATGGACTAGATGAGTGAATTTACCCTGAAGTACCGCAAGGACAATGGCGGTACCGCTCCGCTAACCAATTGGGGGATGGACTCCGAATACGGTGTATTGCGCGATGTCCTTATCGGGCCAGTGGATAATTTCAGCTGGCGCACCGGCAATGCCAGTGCGCGCCGTGCTGAGCGACTGGGTATGCAGTTCGATCATAAGGTGGCTGAAGTTCAGCATGCAGAGATGCTCGATGCTTATCGTCATGCTGGGATCAATACCCACTTGATTCCGGCAGATAACAGCCTGCCGTACCAGATCTATGGGCGCGACTCATCAGTGATGACCCCCTGGGGGCCTATCGTGACGCAGATGTACAGCCCCTGGCGCCGTGGTGAATGGGTACCGATCGTGAAGAAATACGCCGCGTTGGGTATTCCTATCTACGATGTGATTACCGCAGGTTCTCTCGAGGGCGGTGATTTTATGGTGCTGGAACCGGGCGTGATTCTGTGCGGTTATTCCGGTGAGCGCACCAGTCCCCAGGGTTTTGAGCAAATGAGGGAGTGGGTGGAAAAAGAAGGCTGGGAAGTGAAAGGTTACCAGTTTGACCCCTTCTTCCTGCATATCGATGTTTTGGTGGCGATGCTTGCGGAAAAGCTTGCGGCAGTCTGTGTCGATGCGGTAGAGCCTGAGTTGATACAATGGTTTAAGAGTCGCAATATCGAAATTATTGATATTCCCTTCCCGCAGGTATTGGAGCTGGGGGTCAATGTGGTTGCCCTGGGCAATGATCGAGTAATGCTGCCCAAAGCCAATACCGGCTTGGCAGAAAAGTGCCGTGCACATGGTCTCGAGGTGATCGATCCGGATATCTCCATGATTACCCCCGGAGGTGGTGGTGTTCACTGCATGTGCCAGCCACTGCGTAGGGATTCTGTTCTGCAGTCTTGATAGGGATGTACGTCCCGGTGTATTTCAAACTACCTGGCAGCCAGTGTCAGAGGCTGCTGGGTTAATCCCGTCAACGAATGTGGTTGGTTCTGAACTCGTCTGAGCGAGAACAGGAGTTAATATGAATCGCCTGCATGGGTGGCTCGCGATTGTTACCTGACAGTTGAAATTATGGCAGGAGTTGTTAGCACAGAAACAGCTTCATAACAGGCCATATTGAGAGGCTGCCTAGAAATCCCTATTGATTCTAAACTCGGAGAATAAAATGCAAAGCGCATGTGCGGAAATTCAGGCTCTGGTCAATGATCGTGTACTTGAAATCACTATCAATCGTCCGGAGCGCAAGAATGCCCTGACCATGGCTATGTATACAGCCATGGCTGAGTTGCTTAACAGTGCTGCGAATAACAAGGATATTCGTGTAGCTATCATCACTGGTGCTGAGGGCGTTTTCACTAGTGGTAATGACCTGATGGATTTCCTCGGCGGTTCCACAGATGGCGAGGAATCCCCGGTTTTTCAGTTTATGAGCGCACTCTACAATTTCCCCAAACCGGTTGTGACAGCTGTGAATGGCCCGGCAGTGGGTATCGGTACTACCTTGCTGCTGCACTGTGACCTCTCTTTTGCTGGTCATGATGCTATGTTCCAGATGCCTTTTGTTAACTTGGGGCTATGTCCCGAGTATGGCTCCAGTTACCTGTTGCCGCGCATTGCAGGCCACGTTAAAGCCTCAGAGCTTCTGCTGCTCGGTAAGAAATTTACAGCCCAGGAAGCAGTGGAAATAGGCATTTGCAATGCCGCTGTGGAGCCTGAGCAGGCAATTGTTCGCGCCCGCGAAGCGGCTGTTGAGTTGGCAGCAAAGCCGCCGGCAGCAGTGCGCTTGACCAAGCAATTATTGCGCCGGGCGACGCAGGAAAAAGGACGGGAATTTATCCAGGATGAGGGCCGCCATTTCAAAGAGCGTCTGACTTCTGAGGAGTTTAAAGAGGCTGCAACAGCCTTTATGGAGAAGCGCCCCGCAGATTTTTCCAAGTTTAATTAAAAAATGGCCGCTTTTAGCGGCCATTTTTTATCCTGGATCGTTTTCATCGCTAATGGTCGTGAGAGCGTGAACGAAGGCGGGAAAAGTAATTGACCGCTTGATCCGGATGGTCAGTAAAAAGACCATCTACTTGCAGCTGGTAAGCGGCAAAATGTAAAAACTGGTTAAAGCTCTCAAATTCCTCCGGCAGTTTTTTCGGGTCGGCACGGAAGGTATAGGGGTGTACCTGTAGCTGTCTGCGATGCGCCCGACGCACAACATTATTCGCACGTGGCCGACCGTCTTGAACCTCCATCAACATCGGATACCAGGGGCCGATCCCATCTGCATAGGTGGAAATTTTACTCAACCCACCCTGCTCCAGCATCCAATCGTAATCATAATTTTGGATAGTGCCGTCATGTTCAATTAACTTCTCTCCCCAGCTTGTTTCAGCAATCAGCTGTACCAGGGATAGGTCTATACCGAGAGCAGGCATTAGCTCAAACCTAATCCGCTGTAACTCCTCGGCATCAAAGCATTGTAGGAATACTTTCTGTTGTCTGTCGGTATAACCGTACTTTTTAAGAACATTCAGTGCAATTGTGGCAATATCCTTGCCTTCCCAGTGATGGAAGTAGGGCTTTTTGATTTCCGGATAGATGCCGATGTTGTAGCCCAGAGAAGTATTCAGCCCCTGTATCAATTCGATTTCCTCTTCGAACGTAGAGAGCTGAAAATTGGACTTCCATAGAGGAAATCGATGCGGGTATTTTGCTTGCAGGCCATCATCCCCCATGACGAAAGCTTCACTAACCTTGAGCTTTTTTAGTTCCTCCAGAGTGAAGTCTATAGTGTAATAATGACCGTCTTCGCGGGTGCGACCGGGAAATACTTCAGCAACGTTGGTAGTACTATCCAAGTATATATCGTGCATTACAATCAAACGATTGTCTTTGCTGAGCACTAGGTCCTGCTCAATATAATCCGGCCGCATTCCATAAGCTAATGCTTTAGCTTCCAATGTGTGCTCGGGCAAGTATGCCGATGCACCGCGATGCGCGATTACCAGAGTATCCTTGGCACTATTTCTGCTACTTTCGGCGCAAGTCAAGCTTGCCATAACAGAGCAAGTAATCAGTAAAAGAGACAGAATTTTTTTGAACATTAGAAAGCCACCCCATATTGATGAATGGGATTTTTTAGCAAAATAATATGACAGAGAAATATCAGAAAAGGTGCACATTGAAAATTTGTGATTTTCCACACAGTTACTAAAAAGAGGGAAGGAAAGAATACACTGCACTCGAGACCTTATGAGGCATGTATGCCGATTACGAGCTTACAGGGATGTATTCACAGCGAGTCTCGAGTGCAGTGTATTCTTTCCTTCTGACCCAGTAGTAGCACGTGTTGGTTGTAGCCTCAGGAAATGCAACCAGATAGTTTTTGATTTGCTACCTGGTTGCAAGAGCTGTTAAATTTTGCGGCGGCCAAGTGCTTACACCGTTGCTTCCCGTGACCAGAGATACTCAGAAAACTGTTGCCGCAGGTCCTTCTTGCTGATTTTTCCTGTGGCTGTGTGTGGCAATTCACCTGTTATTACACAGTCGTCTGGAATCCACCACTTGGCGAACTGCCCCTGGAAGGCTCTGAGGACTTTCTCAGGTTCCAGCTCGGCATCTGCTTCAGGGACGACAATTAATAGCGGGCGTTCCGCCCACTTTTCATGGGCCACGCCGATCACTGCCGCCTCTGCAACGCCATCCAGGGTCATTGCGAAGTTTTCCAGTTCGATGGATGAAATCCACTCACCACCGGTTTTAATAACATCTTTGGTTCTATCGGTGATGGTAAGGTAACCAAGTGGATCAATAGTGGCTACATCACCGGTGTCAAACCAGCCATCAACAGTGAGGGCAGATTCCGAGGATTTGTAATACCTTTCGCAAATCCAGGGACCGCGTACCTGCAGGGCACCAAAGGCTGTACCGTCGTGGGGCAGGGGGCTCCCCAACGGGTCAACAATACGCATCTCTACGCCGAATCCCGCGCGGCCTTGTTTGAGGCGTAATTGTTTTGCTTGTTTTGCGGGGATCGTGGATTCCACTCGGGCATTGTATGTACCGAGGGGGCTCATCTCGGTCATGCCCCAGACATGGTGAGTGTAGACACCATGCTTCTGCTCGAACTCCTCCATAATGCTCCAGGGGCAGGCGGAACCGCCGACTACAACCCGGTTGAGGCTGGGAATAGTTTCATTGTGCTCGCGTAAATACTTAAGTAGCGCCAGCCACACAGTGGGAACACCTGCTGCGATAGTTACAGTCTCCTGTCGCATCAGTCTGCTCAGTGTTTCCCCGCAGCCCATTTTGGGACCGGGTAGAACCAGCTTGGCCCCCACAGTTGGTGCAGCATAGGGAATAGACCAGGCGTTGACATGAAACATGGGAACGACGGGAAGAATGGCTTCATTACGATGGATAGCCATAACATTTGGCATTAGCACGCCGTAAGTATGCAATGTCATTGCTCGGTGTGAGTAGAGCACACCTTTTGGGTTGCCGGTGGTGCCGGATGTATAGCAGAGTGCTGCCGCAGTATTTTCATCTAAGTCCGGCCACATAAAATGTCCGGATTCATTAGCTAGCAACTCCTCATAGCAAAAACAATTGGATAATGTGCTTTCGGGCATATGCGCTTTATCTGTTAGAACGACAATACCTTCTATCTTTGTGAGCTTATTCGCCATTGTCTCGACTAGTGGCACAAACGTGGCGTCGATAAAAAGCCATCGGTCTTCGGCGTGCTCAATGATGTAGTGAATCTGCTCAGGAAACAGTCGAGGATTGATCGTGTGGCAAACTAAGCCGCTGCAGGAAGTCGCATAGTAAAGCTCAAAATGACGGTGATCATTCCAGGCCAGGGTGCCAACACGATCACCGCTTTTAGCCCCGAGTCGGGCCAAGACCTGAGCGAGCTGGGCAGAGCGTTCAAATGCCTGCTGATAAGTATAACGGTGCTGGGGGTTATCCAGAGTAACTGAAACAATTTCACTACCTGGCGCATTGTTCAAAGTGTGGCGTATGATCCCGGTGAGGGTTAGTTGAGACTGCATCATCATACCGTTCACTGTCGACTCCTATTATTATGTTTATTGTCTTAAATGGAAAATCAGACCAGTTGCAGTATTTTGGCTTTGGTGGGTTGTGACCACTCAACCGTGCTTACCTTGATATTTGAACTAATACCAAATTTTTTTTGAAATAGGCGTATCCAATAGACGAATCCATCTCCCGCAACGGGAAAAAGCACTTAGGTGCAAAGAATTTATGATGTATTAGTGATCAAATAAAATTATTTCACTATTTTAATCCACTCACCAGGCTTGGGTTCACCGCGAGGGTAGTATCCATTGAGAAGACGCAACTGCTCTTCGGCATAGTCACCGATTTCCATATGCTTGGCCAGGGAGGAAAAGGTGGTTTTGTCATTTGCCTTTACATAGCGCAGCCGGCGAATGTCCTTTTCCACAATGTCGGTTTTACGTAGGGGGCGAAAACTGCGAATACTGGTCAGGAATAGGGTATCGTATTCTTCCAGGGACTCCTTGCCCTGGGCACTAGTATTCATCACTTTCCCTTCGAGCATAAATTGACGGCTGCCATAATAAATAACTGCAACCCTGTCGGGATCTGTGGCCTCTTTCTCCAGGTTGGGAAATTTAGCCGTGTGTCCCTCCAGCCGATATTGCTCCAGTTTTTCGCTCTGGTCCAGCTTGCGTATATCATACTCCTCTCGCAACGTCATATCTGCAGGTTGGTTACCATTGCGCTTGGCTACTTTGATGGTAATGGTTGCGGTATTGTCTGGGGCCGTACCTACAATAGAGGAACGTTCATTGACCACTATCCAACCATCTGGGAAGAGAAGGGAAAAACCCAGGCGTTTGTGGTTAAAGCGATTCTTATTGGACTGTCTGGAGTTGTCTCCATATACCAAGCCATCGGTTTTCTCTCGATAATAGGCTACCTTGGTGGCTTTATTTTCTTCTGGCAGGGTTCCTGCCGCCTTGACCACTTCTTGCAAACGGATATCGTTACGGGGGTGTGTAGAGAACACTCCATGGTAGGTTTGTGGTTTCTTGCCCTCAATTCGAGCGCGTCTTCTTGCAAAGGTTTCCTGGTCCTTTAATAGTCCGATCACATTTATCATTGCCTCAGGATCATAGCCGGCATTAAACATATATTGGGCACCAAAGCGGTCTGCTTCCAGTTCCATGTCCCGCCCATAACCCTTTACTGCTGCAGTGCTCCACAGATTGGCGACATCGCCGACCACGCCGCTGCCGGTTACCAGCACGGATAGAACTGATGCCACATTGGCACCGGTGGCTGCAGTTTTTTGTCGAACGGCATGACGGGCGGTGATATGGCCGATCTCGTGAGCGAGCACAGCTGCCATCTCTGCCTCAGAGTGTAGGTATGTGAGCAGGCCGCGATTGATATAAACATAGCCGCCGGGTAAGGCAAAGGCGTTTATATCCTGGCTATCGATAATAGTGAAATGGTATTTGATATCAGGGCGGTCGCTGGCTTTAGCTATTTTTTGTCCTACATGTTTCACATAGGCAGTGAGGATGGGGTCTTGGTAAATCGGGGTGCTCTCTATCAACTGCTCGTGCATTTCCTTGCCAATAGAGATCTCCTTGTCTTCCGACATTAGTACTAAGTCTGGACTTTTGGTCGCAGGATTAAAGGCACACCCCGCAGATATTGCCAGCAGAGTACTAGTGATCCATCGATTGAAGAATTTCATTACCTCTGGCCTCCCTGCCTACTTATTGTTTATGAACTCGTACCACCGGTTGGAATCAAAAATTGCTGCAATTGAGCGGCCATGCCTTTACAAGCATTATTTTGTACCCTGGCGATCAGGGGGATTGGAATGACAATCGCGGGCATATAGGAGGTGCCTTTGGCATCTGCACTTAGCTTGCCTGACAACTCCCGGTCGCGAAAGTCCCACACAGAGGCTTCATAGTCGGATTCTTTATCCCAGGTACCAAACCCAAAGCAGCCGGCACCACCGGTACTGATGGTGCAGCTAATGGAACCGGCACTGGCCGTTGTCTCTGTTGATCCGTCGATCCACACTATGTATTTCACTCCATAGGCTTCCATGCGCTCTCGCACGCCTTCGTTTTCCATTAGGCGATCCAGCGAGCGCACGTGCATTGGGGCTGTACGAGGCTCAAACCAGGGGTACATGATATCGACAAACTCTTCTTCTGGAATGATGTTGACCCCCATTTCCGGATTGTGCAGTTCTCGACCAACACAAGCAATTAGGTCAGGCTCTGTTTCATAGTCGCTCGAGTGGCGGCGACCGAGAATTACCACAGAATCACCTGCGGCAAGTTCTCCATCGCTACGTCTGTACTCATCAATTACTACGGTGGTACAGCCGCTCATGAAAATCAGGGCTGAAACAATTAATATCTTGAACACGATAAATCCCTCTATTCAGCCTTTCTTGACTTTACTTTAAACTCCTGCAGCGAAGCGGATCTGAGTTTTCCGGAGAGAAAAGCCTGTAATTCAGGTACTTTTTCAAAACCGGTATACAAAGTGGCTCCGGCATCACGTAGAGCAATATTGATTGCCTGGGTCAGGGCCTGTTCTTGGGATTGAAGGAAAGCGGTAGGGGTTTTCCCGTACGCGGTAATTACCCAGCTGGCAACCTGTTCTCCCTTGGGATCGTAAGCATTCATGTCATATTTGATCCACACTTCGAAAATATTAACTCGAGTTTCCCTCGGCATGGTAAATTGCAGTTCTCTTACTTCGGGAATAATAACCAGTTCGACATTGTCCGGTAAATTTTCAGGGTATTGCACGAGTGAAACTGTGTTGGTAAACATGGAACCCAGCACTGTCTCAAACAGGTTCTTCTGCGCGCGGCCAGTATTTATCTTCCATTCTTCACGGTCCTCACTGTCCTCCTCGTAGGTGTAATTCCTGAAGTCATCGCTCAGGTAAATGCCCACTGAAAGAGGTAGTTGTTCACCTACGGGGGAGGGATATTTGCCCTCCACCTGCACCGTGTGGGAGCAGGCCGCCAGCAGCAGGGCGGTAAAACTAACTGCTGCTAAGTGGTAAAGTGAAGCCCATTTTATCCAGTACTTCATATATTGCTCCTGATCTCAATCGGCTAGCGAAAATCGTTGAGTCCCACAAAAGTGCCACCGTTACGATAGGTGAGTTCCCGCATAAGGGCTGCAAAGCGAAGGCCAGTTGTTTGCAGGTGAGGTGGGCGAGAAAACTGAATTGGGAACCCCACCGCGTGAATACGAATATTGCGTTTTCCTTCACCGTGCTTGGCATTGACCCGATCAACTGCCAACATTACATTGCGAATCGATTTTCCGGTGAATTCGTCACCCAAGACATAAATGCTAATTTTTTTGTCGGGATCGTAAAAACTACGTACCGCTTTTTGAATTCCCTCTACCGGACTTGAATTACTAAACGGGTTCCAGGTTTTGAGACGCTTGAGTATGGCTTGGCGACGGCCGGGAGTATCCGGTATCCATTTGTTTCGGTAATTGAAAAACATATAGTCGCCCATATCATTCATTACCTGGATACCTTTAACATTCGGGTATAGATCTAGAGTGTTGACCATTTCGGCCATCATGCGATCCCAGCCGTAATTAAACATACTGCCGGAGGTGTCGATAATAAAAAGGATGTACTCACTATCAACCGGAATACCGCCAATTACGTTGTTTTTTCTTTGATAGTTTTCCCCTAGTAATCGGCGCATTTCCTCAGTCATGCTTTGTAGAGCAACAGTCAGCTCGCCCTTCAGTTTGCCCTCTTCGCTCTGCCCTTCGGTTTTACTGGCATAAACTGCTTGCAAGGCTTCCAGTTCACCACGCAGGTTGGCAATTCGCTTTTTTTCAATATCAATTTGTTCGCGCTTCGAATTGAGGTCACGGTTTAGAATAGTGGTCTCACCACGGATTTCTGCTAATTGCTGCTGCAGCTCAATGACTTGTGCCTCCATGTCCACCTCTGATTCTTCCAGGACAATTGGCTCGGCAGTTTTGGCAATCATCAATAACAATACGATGGCGCCAAAGCCACAACAGATTACGTCGAGAAAGGAAATACTAAATTCCTCTTGTCGCCTTTTCTTTTGTGAACCCATCATGGCCAATCCCTCGATGGCGCCAGGAAAGAGCCTTGGGTTTGCATGGCGAGTTTCCAGAATTCGCTTGCAGCAAATGGATCGCCTTCCATGGGGGTAAGGATGACATTCACGGGGATATTTTTGGGAAGCACTTTAACCGCACGCTTGAAGAGGCTGCGTCTGTCCCTGCCGGAGATAGTGGTACCCCTGGGCGGTTTCATACCCTGGGTGGGCAACCCATCAGTGATCAGGATAATGTTATCCGGTAATGGAGTCATGGCATGAATCGCGTTAAATACCCTTTCCAGACTGGTGCCTTTTTCTGGCACTACTTCATCCAGTCCCTTGATAGCCTGGTCCAACTGATCTCGGTCATCAACATTGAGCCAGCGATCCTCTGTACCGGTAATTACGGCGTGAAAAGATGTATTAAAAGTATAGATCTGGTATTGGCTATCTGGTGGTAGTTGTGCGGTGAGCCAGGAAACGGTGTTGATAGCCCTGCGCCATTTTTCCGTCTGGCGTTTTATCCTTGAAGACATATTTCGGGCGCGTATGATTTTGATTAATTCATCTCCAAGCATTGAGGCGGAGGAATCCAATAAGATTAAAATTCGATTTCCTCCCAGGCGAAGTCCCGTCAGGTATTGACGATCACCATCACCAACATATTTACGTACGTTATTTCCAAGCTTTTTATTCTCTTCCTCCAGATTTTTTTTGGCCTGCTCCAGTTTTTTCAGCTTATCTTGTAGCCTCTTTATATCCTCATGCTCGTCGACACTATCAACTTCGGCGATATTGCCCTTTACTTCCTTAATTTGCTCCAGTATACGGCGGGCAAGTCCCTGAGCCTCGACCAACTCATCGCTGACGACGTCCAAAGTGTTACGTGCCTGCACCAAGTGGTCCCGACCGAACTCGACTTCCTCTTGTAGCAGGTTTACTTCGGCACTTAAATCCTCGGTTTCCACCTCAATCTCATGGTCGGAGCCATGTTTGATTATTAAAAAAATTAGTGCAACTGCGCCAAAGCCACAGGACATAATATCGAGGAAAGATAAACTAAAGGTGGAAAAACGGCGCTGTTTACGTCTCATAGCGCTCCACACTGATCGCAGTAATTACATCATTTTGGTTAGCAATCCCAATTTTGTCTCCGGCTTTGAGATTAACCGGCGTGGCTATCTTCTTACCATTCAGCATCATGTGAATACCTGCGTCCACCCGAAGGGCCAACCGACCAGCGTGATTGGTGACCGTAGCAGCAGGATGTTCAGGAGGTGTAGGCGTCACCTGTAATTTGTCTTCATGCCAGAAGACAAATAGGGGTTGATAGGCGGCAAGCGCCCGGTGGCCAAACAATAGGTGAGTTGCTACGGCTTCCGATGGGGCGTCTAATTGTACGGTGATTTCACTTTCCGGTATGGCGCTGATGCTGTTGATCAGACGTAGTGTTGTGTCTTGACTACGCAGTTCCTGCCAGCGATTTTTGATGGATTTTGCGATACAGTCACGGGAAAGGAGGTACATTCGCTGTGCGAGTTGCCCCCCACCTGGAATTTCTGCCCAGCGATGAGAAATAAAAATCACGCTATTAGTGTCCGTGAGATTTTCAACCATTGCCCGTACGCGAGAAAGAATTGGTGCGGTGGCATCCTGTAACTGACGCAAGGTGATTTTTGCAGTGCGATCATCCAATTCTGCAAGTACCTCGCCTTGACGCATGGCACGACTCACCCACTGAGGCATCAAATCATACAATTGTTGCTCGGACTCGGCAGAATGAAGCGGATCAAATCGGCATTGCATGATAAAGGCATCAGTAAAAACTCGGGCCCAAGCCTCATGAAAGTGATGTAGACCTGCATCGGCAACAGTTTCCGCAGATCTGATAGTTGCTTGCTCGGCTACATCAATGCGAGAAACCAGGGTTTGGTGCAGCTGCAATTCCACATGCAGTTGCATACCAGGAGGTGCGACATCTCCAATACTTGTGATGGCGGAGTCAACCAGCCCGACAATATTAATCCCACTTTCATTAATAACGCCGAGTAACAGTGCCAGTTGTTCACGAGTGAAATTTCCAGGCACCGCGAGTACCAACTCTTCAGGCACATCGCAATGTTCAGAGATTTCCTGCAGGTGGCAATACGCTAGATCAGCGTGATGGCGACAGCGCTCGTTTTCTGACTTTAGTGATTCCAAGCTGAGTCTACGCCAAAACTGATTATTTACTTGGGTGGGGTGATTACGCGCGCGCATTTGTGCGGCGGTGCCTATGTAGATCTGTCTCGGTTCGATGACTGCAACACCAGGACTTTCCAGAATCTCGTTAGTATCAACAAATACCCTTAAACCACTGTCATTGATTTCAAGGACACCTTGTCCCATGGTTTCTTCCTCATGGCTAAAAGCCACTATGTTGACTTTTACTGGCAGTTAGCTGATTTTCAAAAATCGAAGCAAGCGATTGTCACAGTAATTTTGTGTGTCCAATACCAACCTTTCCTGCATTAATTGCAGTTGGTGGGTAAAAAACATAATGACGATACTGATAACCAGCGCTATAAAGGTGGAGTTAAAAGCTACGCCCAGGCTTACAGTAACTCCGGCAATATCCCCTTCGACGGCCTTATGAGCCTGAGCGAGCGCCTCACCAATACCACGTACGGTGCCGATAAAGCCGATGGAAGGGATGGCCCAGGTGATGTAACGAACCATTGCCAACTCTGAATCGAGACGATCTCCCTCTGTTTCACAGACCTCTTTTACAGAGTTGGAAACTGCAGCGACATTTCGAGTAGAACCAAAGCGTTGAAGCGCGGTGAGCAGGGCTCGGGGAACCAGAAAGCTGCGCTCCTCCTCGGGGAGCGCCTGTATTGGCCGAGACAGGTCGCGGCTGTCCTCTGGCAGTATTGATGTGCCCTCACTGATGTTGAGCAAGGCTTTGTCGAGTAATTTCCTCTCACGGATACTGCGCTGTGCTTTGAGCCCCATTATTGCCATGGCCCAGAGCATTAATACAAAGCAGGCTTCCTGCTCATAATCTCGCATCACAATGTAGATGGAGCGCTGCTGTATATAGGTTTCCCCAGCAGCTTCTCGAGCCAGTTGCTCCTCAATAAGAGCATCAGCGTTAGGGCGAATAATAGCCACATAAATGGCATGAACCAGGATAATCGAACCAAGCAGTGCAAAAATCTGGAATATGAAATCTGTTGATTTGAATTTCATGATGTTGCTCTTGGGAAATTGTCTCTATATGTCCACGGGATAGGAAACCGATAGATCCTCAGAGATTTCCTCTGAGGCTTTATAATCGTCGGAATTACTTTTGTTATTTTTGTTTTTTTTTCCGTCAGTTTTTTTCTGTGCAATCTGGGGAACAGGTTCCTTTTTCGTATCCAGATCTTCCTGGGCAAGCGGGACTGAAGAGAATAAAAGGATGAAAATTAAAGTAATTCTGTACATGAGGCTTTCCTAATTTATCCAGCGAGCAATTCTGAAGCCGATATCGTTACGTGGTGCTTCACCGTAATCGCGGTAAGATAAACGCAATTCTGTCAATCCCGAGTGGCGCCAACTGGAGCCGCGAATAACATGGTAGTCACCATCCTGCGGCCCTACCGGGTTTTCTTCCATACGTGATGAGAGGCCAGTGCCAATGGTGTAGAGATCGTGTATCCACTCGGATACATTGCCACCAAGGTCGTAAATGCCCAGCGGATTGGGCTTATAGCTAGCTACAGGAGCGGTTGCGGCGTAGCGGTCGTTATAGGTGCGCAGCACAGTCGATATCAGTTTGGCTGCATGGTTATCGGCGTAATTTCCTGAATTGCTGCCGATTGGCAGCTCATTTCCCCAGGGATACTTGCGCATGGAACCCCGGTCATAGCGAGCCAGCCACGCCCACTCAGCTTCAGTTGGCAGACGATAACCATTTGCTGCAGAGTCAAACCCAACTATGCGCCCACGCTCGATCAAATATACCGGGTTCAGGCCGTCTTGTTGACTTAGCCAGTTGCAGAAGAGAGCGGCATCTGCCCAGCTTATGTTGACTACGGGTAAATTGTCGTTATCCAGGCTAACTCCGTTAACATGGCTCGAGGTATGCGCGCGCTGAAATCTGCGATATTCCCGATTGGTGACTTCAGTGGTGCCAATATAAAAAGGTCGGGTAAGGGAGACCTGTCGCATTACCTCATTGGCGCGCCGCCCCTGCTCACGACGGGATGAGCCCATGGTGAATACTGCGTTGGGGCGCATTAATTTCATTGTGCCGCCGGCGCCGTGGCGCAGTTCAGAGGGAATTTGTTTCCACCGTGCCTGTTCACTGGTCAGTAATACCGCACGCACGGTTTGCTCTAACTTGGCGCTGGGAATTACGCGGGTATCGAATGACTCATACCCCCGTTTGCGTACTTCGATGCGGTGACCTCTTGCGGGTAAATTAAATGTTTGTCCGCTATTACCGGCGAACTGTCCATCAATATAGACCTCAGCATCGGTTGGCACGCTAATAACACGTACCCTACCGTATACGGCATTAAGATTGATGTTGAGGTCGCGCTGCATGCCGGCTGCGAGATCAACGGTATGTTCAACAGAGGCATAACCATCTTTAAAAAACTGTAACCGATGAATTTCTCCCGATGTGAGTTCTAGCTCGAGAGGAGTGTGGCCGCGAAATTCTCCATCAACGGTTACTCCCGCGCCTTCTGGAATTGTGACGACTCGCAATAATCCATCTGCGGGACCTAGGTTTACGGTAGCCAGGGTTTGGTCTACACCGGCGGTAACGGCTACAGAAACATCAGTAGTCTTGTGGTCCAGAAGAGAGAGAGAGATGACCCTGTCTCCCTGAATCAACTCGGTGTTGAGTGGTGTGGTACCGAGGACCTCACCATTAACCGTCACGGTGGCGCCTGGAGGATTACTATTGATTCGTATATTAGCCCAAGCAGGGCGAAGCTTGGCTTGGAGACGATGGATATTATCTAGCCCTTCAATATTAATTTCCCGGGTAAAAGGTAGGTACCTGTCTGATAGAATCGTAATTCTTCGAGGTCCGGCGGAAATATTTTCTACCAGACCGTTTTTATTTGGCACTTCACTGCCATTGATGAGAATTTTTACTGGTACTGGCGGATCTGTCTCCACTTGTAAGTGGCCCGGTAGTTTTTCGAGGGTGACTGAGTGGCGGCTATGGCCATCATTACTCACTTCCACTGCCCCACTTTTGGACAGATAGCCTTCCGCTTTGATGGTGTATTTATAGCTACCTGGTAATACGAGGTGCCCCTCTCCTAGGGGAATGGCAAATCCACTGATAGTGACTTTTGCATCGATGGGTTGAGTATCAAAGATCAGGGAGCGGGCGATAATCAGGTAGAGCAATGCCAGTAGGCTCAATAGCAGGCAGGCCGCGATAACCAGCGAACGTCTTGAGAAAAATAAACGGACACGGGTATTCTTCAACTGTACAGGGGTAAAACCTATAGGTTCGATGAGTGGGGAATCATCGGCCCCTCGATTTTCATCACGGACAGGCACTGCCTCTTTTACTGTCATTTATGCTTCCCTGTTGCTGCATCATTATGGAGTTATCGCAATGACTTCGGTGCCGCTGGGTCAGTCCTATATTGAACCGGACTGGTACTACTGGGTCAGAAGGAAAGAATACACTGCGCTCGGGACTGGCTGTGAATACATCCCTGTAAGCTCGTAATCGGCATCCATGCCTCATACGGTCCCGAGCGCAGTGTATTCTTTCTTTCCCCCTTTTTAGTAAATCTATAAAGCTGGAGTGGTGTGTGCAACAAAGCTTAGCTCGCCGGCGAAAAGGCTATGGTCCACGGAGAGCCGTTTGTCACAGAACACTACTTATCCTGAGGTTGAGTCAGGTGATTCTATTCAGGTATGGCCCCACTGCGAAAACTCTTTTTTAGAGTTTTGGAGACGGTAGAGGTTCTTTGAATTAGCTGTTATTAACGCCGTTTATTTTCTCTGCACACTGGATCACAACCTCGGGGATGGCTTTTCCTGGCTTTACGATGAAATCTCGGCGTACATCCCGGTAGCCCTCCCGTGTGCCAACGACTGTGTAGCGGCCGGGCTTTAAGGCAATTTCTCGCTTATCGAAATTACCCAATCGTCCGACATGGTAGATAGTGACACTGGTACTACGGTCAGACTTGAAGCGTACGGGAAGAGGGATCAAAGCCTGGGTGAGGGCATTCTCCAAGTCTTCGATTTGCTGCGCCAAGCGCGGTGATTGAGTATTGAGTTTCCGCGCATCGGCCAGAACCTTTCTGGCAAAGTGGTTGCGTTTACCTTCGCCCAGAGTCAATGGGTCCTTGAGCAGGTCTTGTATCTGATCATCAAGCTGTGCTCTGGCCGTAGCGCGGGCTTTTCCTGTTACTGCGGCAACTAAACTGGCATCTTTTTTCACCAAAGTAGTATAGCTGTGTAGGGCATCGTGCCAGTCCTCCTTTTTTTCCTGTTTCCGAGCCAAGCTAAGAAGTTCGTCAATCTTGGCCCGCTCAGCGCCATTGACGGCTTGTTTCAAACCAATGCCAGGAGCTTTGGCACCTGGTTTTAGCTTCTTTGCTTGATTGAAGTATTTTTTTGCAGACTCGAAATTTTTGTCCGCGATGGCGGCATACCCAGCTGACATGGCACTTTGGTAATCACGCGCTATGATTTCTTTTTCCACTTTGGCCAGCAAAGCTTTTGCCTGCATGGATTGTGGATCTATAGCGAGTGACTCTTTTAGGGCTTTTTTGGCAAGGTCGAGATCCGCTTTCAGGTAAGCGCCGTTTCCTTGGGTAAATTTCCACCAGGCAAGGGGAAGTTTGTCTGAGCGCTCCAGCCCCTTTTCGCCTCTGGGATGTTTTTCTGAGATAGTGAGAACCATTCCGTAGGCTGCTGCTGCAGAATCCCGTTCACCTTTTTCCAGTGCTCGGTTGCCTTCAGCGAGGTGTATTTCAATACGCTGTGGAATACCGTCACGCAAGTTTTCCAGTGCCTCCAGGGATTCTTCGTATTTCTCCAGCGCCTGCATAAAATGTCGCTTTCGATAGATATTGTCCGCTGCCAGTGCCAAATCTTCCGCAGCATAGAATTCCTCAAACGCCCACAACTCTACTTTTCGTTCCTTTAATTCCTCCTTAAGCGAGAGAATTTCCTGCAGAATGTTCTGGACATCCCTGCGTTGTTGCATAATTTCGGCATCGGTGTAAGGGGATGCCTGGATAATACTATCTGGATAATCATTTGTCGGCGTCACATCAGTTTGGGCTGAATGAATCAGGGGTTTATCCACCATCTGTGGCAGTCCCCAAAAGACGCCGATAAGACCACTCAACATAGCTAGGCCAACCATCACCGCCCCAAAAGGTTTTTCCTTTCTGGTTTTACCGGAGATGGCGCCTGTAGATTTTGAGGTACGAGCTTCCTCACCGCCAAAGGTGAACTCAGCGGGCTTAATTGGGGATATATCTTCCTTGGCGTTATTGCGGTGCTGCATAGTGATTCCGCCGTATTATTCAAGTACCCAGTGAAGATGTTGGGTGTTTTAACGTCAGGTTGGTAATTCGTACCTTAATAAGAACTCCATGTCCTATTAAATGCTGTTGTTAGATGAACCGGTCTCAGCTTCGTAGATTTCCTTTAGAATTTCGCGCCACTGTCGATACTGGTTTTCTACCGACCCCTTGAGGGTGACAGTGCGGTCCTCAAGCTCGACAATCTGTGGCTCGACCTCGGCTTCCATTGAATCACCGAGTTCTTGCAGGGCCTCCAAGTGCATTTTGGCATCTGCACGCCGATCAAAAGCACTTTTGATAAGGTAGCCACCTGCGCCAATACCAACTTGACCGGCGGCCTGTGCACTGCCACCGCCGGCTCCCGCAGCGGCGATACCGCCGATAATAGCGGCGGCTCCCATAATGGTGTGATTGCGAGCCTTACGCTTTAATTCGCGCATTTCCCGCACCTCTTCGTAACTACGCGCACGCCATTCCTGATAGGGAACCTCCATGGTTTTTGCAAATGTGCCGTAATATTCCTGAAGGGTGTCCACAAACAGGTAATCCCGTTCGCGGATTTTGCGCACTCTTATCAGCATAGGATCGTTTTCTGCAGGTAGGGCACTCAGGAAAAAGATGCCGTTCTCTGTTTGATGCAAGTATCGGTCAAAAGCTTCAGGGGAAAAGCTACGGGCAAAGCGCATCTCGGAGATGGTGCGAATTTCTACGATCTGCTGATTTGAGAGTGTTTGACGATATTCCAACATATCGTTGGCAACGCGGTTGTAGATACCCTGAAATGCATCCCCCTCGGTGGGGTGCTTGCGATCGTAGGCGTAGTGAGAGGCGTTTTCGGAATATTCCTTGGTAAACCAGCGCTGGCCACGGGAATCCGCAACAGTAATCTCAACAGTCAAGGTTTCACCATCCGACTGAATGATTCGACCTGAGACGGTTACGTCAATGTTGGTGCGAGTAGAGGGTATAACTCGTACGGCTCCCCAACCCAGGCTCGATTGCAAAGAGTCCGCCAGCGTTACCGCCATATAGCGTGATTCCGCTTGGCGCAATTCGGGAAAAACCAGGGTATCTTCGTCGACCTCGGCATTGTCCAGGCCAGGATTAAATTGGATAACACCTACATCCAGCAGTCGCTCTTCGGCAATATTTTTATCCTCTATGGTGAGGGGGGTAAATGCAGTGGTTCGCACTTCTGTAGTCGTGCAGCCGCTGAAAAATAGAGCAGCTATTGAACACAGTAATGAAACAACAAAACACGCTGACAGGGGACTGCCGTTGTAATTGATTCGGTTAGAAAATGACATACAGGCATCCTCTCTAACTACTTCGTCGATTTTTTATATTTTCGATACTCTTCCCAAAGTTTTTCCCGCAGCTCAGGGTCGCTCTCCCGTGTCGCCGCCTCGCGGATCTGCCGTGCCACGACGTCGTCGTCTGTACCATTGGGGATATCGGCCGGGACCACTGCCTGTGTGCCACTGTGGTTATAATCTCCTTGTCGCCCCTTGCTAGGTAGGCCGGGCCCGGTAACTTGGCCGCTGGAGTTATTTTGCTTTGGCCCCCCACCAGCAGGAGCGCTACTGCCGGGCGCTGCGGGAATTTCTGCTTCTGCAGATTCGATGAGGTCTTCGAGCGATTCCCCCTGAGGGGCCTCATCCATAGCTCCCTTGTCACCCTCGTCCGAGGTGGAACCAGGCCTGTTACGCACATAGTCCCTCTCCCGCAAGATCATACCGTCGTAACTCACCATGGTGGATTCAAACCGCCCCTCTAGTTCAGCAACACGTTCCGCAGCGGAAGTAGGGGATTCATTTGGCGCACTGCCTGCTCTTGCTGAGCTGGAGCCCGGTTGCCCGGTAGTGGGGGTGCTGGCACCGCTATTTGAAGAGGCAGGGTTGGAGGAATTACTGGAAGCGCTGCTACTGGATGAAGCGTTAGAAGCAGACGCTGTTTGTTCTTCTTCGGAAAAGTCCACCTCTTCCGGTGGGGTTCCTTCCTCACCAGACGAAGGGTCTTGCGGCATATTTGGGTTTTGTGGAGATTGTTCTGAATTACTGTATACCGGAGGAGAGGATGAACGGCTGCGGGAGTCCGCCTCTGGCATACTGTTGTCTGCCGAGCGCTCACGGGAAGACTGCTTCTGAGAACTGGAAGTGCCTTGAGTTTGTCGCTCAACCGTTGGCATGCTGGCACTGGGCTGGTTAGAAGAATTACTGCGAGGCTCACCGCTGCTATTACTGGCAGTTTGTGTCTGTGAGCTGCTGCTGGATGAAGAGCGGCTCTGGGATTGCGACTGCGATTGGGACTGAGAGCTGGAAGAGGGCATCGACGGCATTGCCGGGGGCTGGGATTGTGTCTGCTGGCTCTTACACCCGGCAACCGCTACGGCCAATAGGGCGACAGAGAACAGAGTATGCCAGCCAACACGCTGGCGGCGACCTTTCCGTACCGCTATCCGAGTTGCCATCTGTTTTCTCCTAAAGTACTTGGCAGTGTGCCCAGGCTGGCGAGCCGGTAAAAAATTACCGTGTTCTGCCACTCCGATCAGTGGGTGGTGTAGAACCTTAAAAATAGTTGTTTTTTGATTATTTGTGCGTTTTTCACACCTCCAGCAGAGCGCTATGCGGCGAAATCTTCAATCAAAGACAAAGCGCTGCACGATACCGCGGGTTTCCACCGCCTCTCCATCTTCAAAACGTGGGCGGAATTTGGCGCGCTTTAAAATATTGCGAACCTTGGATCGTATGCGTGTTCTATCGGATGGATATGCTCTTAATATTTTGATATTGCGCGCTTTGCCAAAGGCGGTGACATCGTAGGAAACTGTAATGTGCGAGTTGGCCAATGTTTTGCTGTCTGAATCCAGTAATGGCAGTGCTGGTAGGGCAACGGGGCGACCAAAAATATCTTCGATTTCATCGTTGGAGGCACCGTTATCCCATAGGGCTTGGTAAGCTTCACCGTATGTCTGGCGTGCGGAGTGCCATTTGTTGAACATCATGTACCAGTCGCCAAGCTCCACTTTGGCCCGGGCGGAGGCTGCTGGCGGGGATTGAGGGTTTCTCTGGTACACGTCGACAATACGGGTGATGGCTTTTTTACCGGTATTGAAACTTTTCATCCGATAGTGATCCACCTTGTTGCGCTGGTGGGTATCGGGCCCGCTAACGCCAAAACTGGTATTGACGACTATCGGTGCCTGAGGCTCACCTTTGTAGGTGGCCAGGTAGTAGTTGGTGGCTTTGAGGCCGCGTAGTGCATCAACTAAGCGAAGGTCGTTAGAACCGAAATTCTTGGTAATAATGTCGACCGCCAGGGTATATAGCTTGGTCGCACTGATTAGGTGCTCGACGAGAGTTTCGCCTTTTTCTTCAATATAGGCCTGCAGGTGCCAGCGGCTCAAATTATTGATGACTGGCAACATCCTCGGATCTTTTTCACCGTAATTTTTTTCATAGAGCCAGTAGAGATATTGCTGGTTGTCATTGGCTTCTTCCCACTGATTTAGAGCGATTTGGCTCTCTATCAGCCGTTCAATCATGGGAATCTGGTTGAGGGAATAAAGTCCCTCGTTGACCCTGTTTATCAGCATTGCTCGACGAAATTCACTGGCAGCTTCTTTGTGTGAACCTGATTTTTGTAGGGCAGTGGCCAATCCAAGTAATTGCTCATCAATACCCGCTCCGTAGGCGCCGTGTTGTGCTTCCAGTTCCTCGATACGTTCTCGATAATGCTCCACCGCCTCCGAGGGACGTAACTGTCTTCGATTTTTCTGTAAGGGTTTGGAGGCAGCTTCAATAAATGCTTTGGGTGGGGCTTTTGAGTTCTGGCTCACAGGTGCGCCATCTGTAGCGATGGCGCTGTTACACAGCAGTGCTGTGGCTGTAAACATCAAGCCGATAGCAAGGGATTTGCTGGTATCTATCTGTGTCACGATTGAACCACTTCCATTACGATTTGCTTTACCCACGACTGCGAAATGAGCCTGAGCTTTTACGCAGAGGGTGTGGGTCTCGTTTCCACCTCTAAGCCTGATTAGGGCACTATGGCGGAAGCTCTCTCCTGAAATGTGGTTCTGTTCATCTTGAGGGCTGGCGATAAGTACGCTCTTAGGAGCCTTCAGAGAATGCGCATCCGGATGCTTATACTTGCGCTCCTGGCTGCGTATTAAACAGTATAGGCAGCACAATCTGTTATCAGGGGGACAGTGACGGAGACTTCAACCAACCGGCTTTCGCTTTGCCGGCATGCCCGCGACCACCCTTTTGGTTTAGCAGTCGGGGGCGGATATCAGAGCTCAAGGTCGGCAAGCAGGTGCCAAAAGTTTAATGAGATTATTTTGGTGGCTGTCTGTGGCATTGTTAAAAGCACTGCGAGGTTTTGTAAGGTCAGCTTTGGTTGGGTGCGGCCTGGACCATCATCCTAAAAGTTGCTCCTAAATTGGGGAAAAATTGCTGCCACTAGTAGACTAGTGGGCGTCATATTTGGATTGTGGCGTAACAGGCGCCATAATCAGCCGATTGGAGTGAGAGGAGAGAGTCAGTGAGCATCTATATCGACCCCGCCGTGGCTTTGAGCCTGCGTGGATATGAAATGCCCGAGAGGCTGGGATTCGGGACGGCAATGGCGCCTGTCATGTTTCGCGCTGTTTGTCAAGATGGCTGCTGGAGCAATGGAGAGCTGATCCCCTATGAGCCGCTTTCTGTGGATCCTGCGGCCAAGGTGCTGCACTACGCTCAGTCGTGTTTTGAGGGTATGAAAGCTTATCGTACGGGGGAAGGAATCGCCTTGTTCCGCCCTGAGAAGAATGCCGAGCGTATGGCCTATTCCGCTAAACGCCTATGCATGCCGCCTGTCCCTGAGTCCCTGTTCCTCGATGGTGTGCGTACAGTTGCCGCCTACTGCGCAAATTTGGTGCCAGGCAATAGTGGTGAATCCCTCTATTTGCGTCCTTTCTTAATCGGTACCCAGGCCGATCTGACTGTGTCCGCCAGTACTTCCTATGAATTCTACGTGATCGCCAGCCCTTCTGAAGCCTACCATTCAGGCAATATGCGCTTATGGGTTGAGCGGGAGGATGCCCGAGCTGCGGTGGGAGGCACTGGAGACGCAAAGGTTGGTGGTAACTATGCGGGTTCTCTGTTAAGTATTGGTCGCCTCAAAGAGCGCGGATACGATCAATCTCTATGGCTCAACCCCGCAGACCGAAGTAGTGTGGATGAGCTTTCCGGCATGAATTTCTTTGCCGTAATTGACGGTGCGCTCCACACTCCGGCCCTCAACGGTTCAATCCTTGAGGGGATTACCCGCTTCTCCTTAATCGACCTGGCAAGAAATCTCGGATACAAGGTCGTTGAAGGTACGATTCATATTGATGAGCTTCTAGGGCAGGTGGCCTCTGGTACCTGCACCGAGGCATTTGCCTGTGGCACCGCCGCGATAATTAGCCCCATCAGCGTAATCGGTGATGACGGTGGTAGCTATAAGCTGTCCCAGGTACCTGGTCCTGTGGCTCAACACTTACGCCAGGCACTTTTAGATATTCAGGAAGGGCGGGTAGAGGATCACTTTAATTGGATGCTTTCTGTTGAAACCGTAGAGGTCTGAAGTCTTCTCTGGTAGTTGGCTGTTATCTCGCTGCCAGCTACCTGAGAAAAAGCGGTAACAGATTTTTTTTGCACTAATTCATCCTCCTTCTATTTATACACTCCATTTACTTGCCGGGTTAATTTGTATCAATTTCGCACCATTGAGTGTTTCCACGAGAAACGCTTATGTAGGCATTTCCGCCAATTAGCCCCCCCTTGTTGACTTGAACGACTGAAGCTCCTACAAATAGAACGATACAAGAAGAAATGAACTGGAGCTTAGAGGATGGCCTTATAGTGGTGCCCCTCATTTTGACCAGCAGTTCCAAGATCAAATTGAGCGAAAAGGTCGCACTCGGAGTTCCTTACAGAACGTGAGGAAAACGGAATGTTGATCCATATGTTCGGCCTTATGGTACAGCCCCGCAGGCAGTGGGAGCTGATCAGTAGCCTCTCCGAAAAAAATTTACGCCGACAGATCCCCTATGTAGTAATCCTGGCGCTGTTTCCTGCGGTGGCATGGTATTTTGGGACGACACAAGTTGGTTGGAGTATTGGTAGCGGTGATCCGGTAAAAATTACCGGACAAAGTGCACTGGAGTTAGTCGCAGTTTTTTACTGCACCATGGTGCTAACGGTTGTTGCAATTGGTTACTTTATTCATTGGATGGCCAAGACTTATGGGGCTGAAACACATCCATTGAAGGGCGTTGTTATTGCTGGATTTACCGCCACACCGATTTTTTTAGTCGGTATCGCGGGTATTTATCCTCTACTGTGGTTAGATATCTTCCTGGCCACCGTAGCGGTGGCCTATGCCGTTTATTTATTGTATTTGGGAATTCCCATTGTTATGGGAGTCTCGGAAGAGCGTGGATTTCTTTTTTCCAGTGCCATTATTACTGTCTCCTTGGTGATGGCTGTGCTAATTATGGTGGGTACGGTACTTTTCTGGAGCTATGTTTCCGAACCGGTTTTCCACTAAAATAAGAGTTGTCCGTCAAATAGCCAGTTTGCAGTTAATCGCTAAACTGGCTCTCCTCAACAGGTCAACCAGATATTTTTCTGTGTTTTCTTTTTTGGCTCTGGCTGAGTTGGATTTGCCTATTCGTGACTTTTGTGAGTGCTTTGAATTTTCCTGAGAGAGCAACCCTTTGAAAAAAGTAAGCGCAAAACTGGTTTCTTTCCTTGAGAAAATCAATGAAGGCATGACGGCGCAAACTGCTCATGGGTTCAAGTTTAGTGTAATTAATTCTCGTGAGATGTCTGGAAAAATGATCAGGAATTATATTTCTGATATTCCAGAGGTGGATACCGTATTTGATGAGGTGGTTTATGCCGCTGGCTATAATGTGCCTATCAGAGTTTTTAACCCGGCGCCAGATAAGAAACTGCCTATGCTCTTATATTTTCATGGTGGTGGGCATGTTGCTGGAAGTGTAGAAAATTATGATCCAATATGCCGAAAGTTTGCCCTAGCTACACAACATGTTGTGGTGGCACCAGAATATCGGCTCGCTCCAGAAAATCCTTATCCTGCGGCGGTGGATGATTCGTGTGCTGTTGCGCGTGGGGTATGGGAAACCCTGGATAGAAAGGCAGTCAAATATCAGCGAAAGTTGTCGGTTGCCGGCGACTCTGCAGGTGGCGCTTTATCCGCGTCAGTATCGCATCTTGCTCAATATGACCGGGGTATTACTATATCCAAGCAGACCCTAATCTATCCTTGTGTTGACTATACCGCGAGTGGTGATTCATATAAGGAAAATGGTGTCGGTTATTATATTGAGCTTGATAAGTGTATCTGGTTTTATGAGCAGTACTTTAAGGATGGGCAATGTAGGAAATCGGCATCTCCCTTGTATATGGGGTTTTCCGAAGGGCTACCGGAGACTTTAGTCATAACGGCCGAATTTTGCTCCCTGCGAGATGAGGGTATGTTTTATCATCAGGCGGTAAAAAATATTGGGGTTCGCTCGGAGAATTTTCACTTCCCAGATATGATACATGGATTTTTAAATATGGAGGACTTGGTAAAAGATGAGTGTTAAGAAACTTATTTTCAGGTAGGTAGATTTTTGAATAATTAGGTTGGCTTTTTGGTGGATCACTCTGGTGTATAGTGGTACTCGATAATGTAGCCATTGCTCAATTCTATTTTTTCCTGCTTTTCAATATATCCTATAAAATCAATTTCTTCAATGGCGTTAAGGACTTGTGTGGGTTCAGTATCAATACAGTGGATGTCCATGCTTGCTATTGTCAAATCTTTGCTGATTACTGAATATTCAATAACTTGAAGGGCTATTTTATCTTTCTTCTTGTAAATCTCTATTCCCGGACCACTGGATAACATCACTTTATACTTCATCGCTCCCCAAGGACCATTACATCGAATTGCTTGATACTCTCTCGCGGCTGCTTTTACGGATATTATTGGGATGCTTTCTTTAAGCTTATCGCCTAATACCTGCTTTGTTTGGAAGATCTCGCCGGCAGGTGTCACGATTTCCACATTGAGAGATTGCTCTGCGAGGGTGCTGT
Organism: Microbulbifer epialgicus; assembly: GCF_041447265.1. Lineage (NCBI taxonomy): Bacteria > Pseudomonadati > Pseudomonadota > Gammaproteobacteria > Cellvibrionales > Microbulbiferaceae > Microbulbifer > Microbulbifer epialgicus. The sequence continues at coordinate 30,255 of NZ_JBGMEK010000017.1, read as the reverse complement.
TGCCCAATAAGCTGATGGAAATCAGGAGCGCTATTCTAATTTTCATCGAATTAATTATTCCTGAGTTACTTGCGTTAAGGGTTAGTGCTGGAGAATTATCTAGTGTGGCGCCGACATGATTTATCGATTAATTAATAATAGTGTCTTGAAGCGAAGGATGGGCTTGGATACTATCGGTAGAGTTGCCTATAAGCGTTATTTTACGCAATTTAGTTGGTACAGTCGTACTTATTAATGGCTGACCCAAGCAGCAATTAACAATAATTCAAATAATGGAGAAACCATGAAGTCATTAACCCACATGGGAGTAGCTATGGCGGTGATGCTTGCCTCGGCATGCTCTCCAGGTGATCAATCGGTACAGAAAAATGCGCTTGACGTTAAAGCCAACTCTGATTTCCAGAAACAGCTACTCAGAAAGCTGATCTCCGCCAAGCCTGGCGATGTTGTATTGATCCCGGAAGGAGAATTTCAAATAAATCGCAGCCTCTCACTGAATGTTGATGGTGTAACTATTCGTGGTGCGGGTATGGATAAATCGATATTGTCATTTAAGGGGCAAATACAAGGAGCTGAGGGGTTACTAGTCAATGCCAGTGATTTCACTATTGAAAACCTAGCGATAGAAGACACCGTCGGTGATGCTCTGAAAGTCAATGAAGGAGAGAATATCATTATCCGTAACATTCGGGTCGAGTGGACTAATGGTCCAGACACTGAAAATGGAGCCTATGGTATTTATCCGGTGCAGACAAAAAATACCCTTGTAGAGGGTTCAATTGCCATAGGTGCGTCAGATGCGGGGATCTATGTAGGGCAATCACGTAATGTAATTGTACGCAATAATCACGCTGAATTTAATGTGGCTGGTATAGAGGTAGAGAATACTATTGGTGCCGATGTGTACGACAATGTGGCGACCAATAATACGGGAGGTATTTTGGTTTTTAATATGCCAAATCTGCCCCAGCCTGGACATGGCACTCGTATTTATAGAAATAATATTTTTAAAAATAATGTAGCAAATTTCGGTCATGAGGGAACACCAGTAGCTGCTGTCCCTGCCGGTTCCGGGATAGTAATTAACTCCAATGACAATGTAGAGATTTTTAATAATGACATAGCGGATAATGATACCGCTAATATCATCGTCAGCAGCTACTTTACCGCCGGTTATTATAGCGATAAGTCTACACAGAAGGATTTTGACCCTTATCCAGAGGGCATTTATATCTATGACAATCACTTCACTGGAGGGGGGGAGTCCCCCGATCACTTGGAGTTGAAAGCACTGAAGCTGGCACGTTTTGGGTTGGGGGGTAGTATTCCGGATGTGTTGTGGGATGGTGTTGTTGATCGGGATAAACTGGTTGACGGTGAATTACCAGACAGCCTGAAGTTGTGCATCGATAATGCCGATGCAGGTATCGTCAATGTGGATTTCCTCAATGATTATCAAAATATCTCGACTGATATTTCGGCGCATAAGTGTCAACTAAAAAAGCTGCCTCAGATTGTTTTGGAGTTTGATCAACCAGCAAATGAAGGGAAGACAAGTAGCCACCTAGCGGTATTAGAGGGCGCAAATGGATAATTGGATATCTTGGGGAGGATCTGCATTACTCGCGGTAGGTGTAGTGATGTCCGCATTAAGTGGTTGTGATAAACCGCGTTCACAAGTTGTCGTATTTACTGAGAATGCGATACCGGAGAGACTGAGTGACTGGAACCTGGTGAATATTATCAATGGCGCACTCACTCCAAATAGCGGGGTGGTGCCTTATGACCTTAATACGGCACTTTTTACCGATTACGCTCACAAATTACGTACGGTGTGGATGCCCACTGGTACTTCAGCTCAGTATGACGAAGAGCAATTCAATTATCCCGTAGGTACGGTTTTAACCAAAACCTTTTATTACCCTAGGGGCGAAGGTGAGACGGTTCTGCGCACCGACAATTTTGCCAACGATTATGCTGAGGGGCGTGCAGGGGAGGCCTTGGACATGAAGCGGGTGCGCCTGATGGAAACCCGTCTTTTGGTTAAGCGTGAGGATGGCTGGCAAGCGATTCCCTACGTGTGGAATGAGGCACAGACAGAAGCTGTCTTTGAAATTGCCGGTGATACCAGTCGCTTGCAACTTAAAAAGAAAGCGGGAAATGTGTCAGAATTTACCTATGTTGTGCCCGACGCCAACCAGTGTGCTGGGTGTCATGCGGATAACTTTACTGGCAAAGAAATTTCACCTCTAGGGCCCAGGGCACGACACCTGAATCGAGATTACCCCTATCGTAGTGGCGCAGAAAACCAGCTGGAGTACTGGCAGAAGATAGGCTATCTGAGCGATGTTCCAGAGAATGAAATATTACCGAGCCAGGCTAAATTCTCCGATGCCAGCTTGCCCCTGGAGGCACGGGCTAGGGCATACCTGGATATCAATTGCGGTCACTGTCATAACCCCGCCGGTGCGGCTGACACGTCCGGCTTAATGCTTAATCATAGCGAGACCGATTTGCGTAGGCTGGGGGTGTGTAAGCCGCCTGTGGCAGCGGGTACAGGTAGTGGTGAACGCCTGTTTTCTATAGTGCCCGGCGAACCGGATCATTCAATTTTGAATTTCCGTGTGGAGTCTGTAGACCCTGGAGCCATGATGCCGGAACTGGGGCGTGGCCTAGTACATGAAGAGGGCGTTGAGTTGCTGCGTCAATGGGTGTCGGCGATGCCGGGGACTTGCACTTGAAGCCCTCGTATGGGGGACCTCAGTGTTATATGAGGACGGATGCAGTGCCCATTAGGGCACTGCATCCGGTTGGTATCATTTGAGTCGTTTTCAGCCGTATGCTGCAGTTTCGGTAATTGGCGTGGTTGCAGGAATTAGGCCGTGAACCATCATGGTAACCGTGCGCTCAAGAAGCGGGGAGTCGGGCGCAATGGTGCCACTTAAAATTTCATACTCCAGCTTTAGGATGGTGCCATAAGCGATTTGAGCTGCTGCTTCTGGATCTTCCAAGCCCAGCAGGTGGAAGAATTCCTGCACCAAGGACTCTCTCGCTTGGTTCGACATACGCACTGCTTGGGTCAGTTGCTCATTGCGTAGCGCTTCATTGCGGAATGCCAGCTCTATAAGGCGCCGGTCTCGGTCTTCCGCCTGATCGCGAACATGTGTGAGTACAAAGCGGGTCAGCTGCTGTATTAATAATTTGCGGCTGCTGTTGGAAGCGCGCTCTTGGGTCGATAGATTACGGGCAGCACTAAAACTCTCTTCTTGAAGTTGGCGTGTGCTTTCCAATCCCTGTTCTACAAAATAAGTGAATGAATCGCTGATAAGGTCGTTGAGGTCTTTAAAGTAGTAGGTGGTAGCAGCCAGGGGCACATTTGCCTCACGGGCTACGGCGCGGTGACGAATCCCGCGGATCCCCTCCTTTACGATCAGTCTCAGGGTGGCCTCAAGGATGGCCTTGCGGCGCAGGCGGCTGTCGGCACGCTGAGCGCGGCGGCCGTGGTAGACCAGATCAGACTTTCCATTGTCTACAGTCATAGCAGTATCCTTGTTCTTATTGCATTGGCACCGATAGCAAGCTCAAGCTGGTCGGTCGTGCCATTCTAGCCAAACGAATTCAAAAAGAGAGAATAAAGCTGTTACATTCGATTACACTGGGATTGCACCAACAAGGGACTTTATGCGTCAGCCTATTGAGTATGGACTCCAACTTTGTGCGTTTTATGGCGTAGTTTTATTAGAAAACTACAAAGTGAAGATATTGGCGCCAACTGCAGAACTTATAAATACCTACCCTAAGAAAAAAAGCCCCAAAATTTAACGGCAACAATCAAATAGCTTTCGCTAAACTAATTGATTGCCGTGGTAATTGGTTTTTGAACAGTGGGGCTTTAAGAGATTTTTCCAGTAACTCGTACGCGTTTGGAGCCAGGCACTATTTTAATTTGCTGGCTACGGCGTCGTTCGATACCTTTATCAATGGCATTTTTCGCTGCGATCAGAAGACCGGCGACAAGGAAGGCACCGGGGGGCAGCACCGCAACCAGTACTCCGGGGTAATTACTGCCCAGTAACGAAATTCCCCAATCCTTTGCCATAGGCCCGAGTAGCAGGTCCATATCGGAAAATAACGTGCCCTGGCCAAGAATTTCCCGCACGGCCCCGATAGTGATTAATACTAGTGTAAAACCGGCACCCATCATAAAGCCATCTGCTAGAGAAGGCAGAATCGGGTTTTTACTGGCGAAGGCGTCAGCGCGGCCGAGAATGGCACAGTTGGTAACGATTAGAGGAATGAAGATTCCGAGTACTAGGTAGAGCTCGTAAGTGAAGGCCTTCATCAGCAGCTCGACGCAGGTGACAAAGGTGGCGATAATCATCACCGAGACAGGTAAGCGCACTGTGTCAGGCATTTGCCGACGCACCAGGGATACTGCAAGATTTGAACATGTGAGTACCCCGGTGGTGGCCAAACCAAGACCGATCGCGTTGACCACCGAGCCCGTTACTGCCAGTAGTGGGCAGAGCCCCAACAATTGAACGAGTGCCGGGTTATTTTTCCACAGACCGTTATGAGTAATTTCTGCGTAACTGGGAGCTGCCATCAGTTTTGCCCTGACTTCGGTTGATCGCGGTTTTCCTTATCCACGTCGGGGTTTTCCACTTCTACTGCACGCTTTGAAACTGGCGCAGTGAAAATCTGTTGGTGGTGTTGAGCGACAAATTCCAGTACTTGGTGCACTTCGTTCACCACCGCGCGCGGTGTGATTGTGGCTCCGGTGAACTGATCGAACACACCGCCATCTTTTTGCACCTTCCACTCATTGGGCGGTGGATTCTTTAAGGAGAGGCCGTCGAATTGCAGTATCCAATCGCTCTTTTTTAATTCTACCTTGTCGCCGAGTCCGGGGGTTTCACTGTGGCTGGTCACTCGTACGCCGGCGATGGTACCGTCACGGTTTACGCCTACCAGCATTTTGATGGGGCCGGAATAACCATCCGGTGCCACTGCAGGCACAATCACGGCCAAAATACGCCCATCGTCACCGCGCGCCAAGTTGATATCTCCACCTTGGGTGAGACCGAGCTGACTCCAGTAGGCCTTGGGTATGGGGTAGGTGTCCACCAGCAAGTCGTTGCTGTGCCGGTCCAGTGGAATAATTTCAAGCAGGGCTTTGGCGGAGGCGGCACGAACCGCCCGCTCGATAGGCTCGCGGGTGCTTATCTGAGTCACCGCCAGGGTACCGGCGGTGACCAGGGCAAACAGAGCCAAGACAGCAGCATTGGTCGCCATAGACTGTTTGAGCATCAGTGCTCCTCCAGGTCTGTGGCGCGGCGTGCTCGCTTGTGGCCGTAGGTGCGAGGCAGGCTGTAATTGTCGATGGTGGGTGCGGCAAAATTCATCAGCAGTACCGCAAATGCCACCGCATCGGGGTAACTTCCCCAGGCGCGGATAATATAAGTAAACAGCCCTACGCCGGCACCAAAGATCAAGCGTCCCTTGTTGCTGGTACAGCCGCTGACTGGATCGGTAACGATAAAGAAGGCCCCAAACATGGTGGCACCGGAGAACAGATGCAAAAGAGGCGATCCTTCCGAGAGTGAACTGCCACTATCATAAAAAAAAAGTGACAGTAGCGTGAGGGTGGCCAGCATGGCCACCGGCGCATGCCAAGTGATAATGTTGCGAAACAATAGGAACAGGCCCCCCAGCAGGAAGCCGACACTGATGGTTTCCCAGCCGACCCCAGCAAAAGTGCCCTGGCTGAATATCGGCTCCATTTCATACAGCTGAGATAGTATTACCGACTCATTGAGGCGCACGATTTCCAGTGGCGTGGCGCGAGTAAATCCGTCGACGTTATAGTTGCCAAACACCAGTGAGAAAGCCTCGCCGATACTGGGCGCTCCACCAATGACATCCGCTGCTCCAACCCAGCGGGTCATATCCACGGGGAAGCTGATCAGCAATACCACATAGCCCACCATGGCAGGGTTGAATGGGTTGTAACCCATGCCACCGTAGAGGTGCTTGGCTAGTACTATGGCTACAGCGCTGCCAACCACCGGAAGCCACCAGGTACAGTAGGGGGGGAGGGCGATACCTAATAGCAACGCCGTGACGACGGCGCTATAGTCGCGTAAGTAAAAGGCCACAGGGCGGTCGCGCAGCTTCATCACTGCAGCTTCACACGCTATGGCGGTGATCACTGACAGGGCAATATTGATCAGTACGCCGATACCGAAGTAGATAACCATGGCCATCACTCCGGGCGCGGTAGCGGCGGCCACTTGCAACATAACCTTGGCGGTATTATCCCCGGAGCGGGCGTGGGGAGAGGTAGCTCGCATTAGGGACATTACGGTTCCCCATCCTGAGCGCTATGCTGTTCACGCATCTTGTCTTCCAATTTTTTCTGCAGCTTTTCCAGGGCCGTCTCGAAGGCCTCCAGATTGGCATCATTTTCGTCCCGAGCTTTCTGTAGGCGCGCCTGGGCTTTAGATACCCGGTTGCGCAATGCCTCGACATCTGCATCAAGCTTTTCGGCATCGCTCATTTGCGCCCGTGCCTCGGCGGCAGCGCGAGCTTTGGTAATGGCGCGGACAGCCGCACTGTTTTCCTCTTTGTTGGGTTCCCGTGCGGGGTCTCGGTCAACGCGGCGCTTGGCCAGGGTGAGTTTGTGCTCAGCTTCTTGAAGTTTCAATTCAGCGGCCTTGAGCTGGGCGGATAGTTGATCACGCTGGTTCTCATCGGCGGCTTCCAGTTTGTTACGCATCCGTTCCACGCGACTTTCAGCGCTGGAAAGGGAGCGCTTGGCACGGGCAAGTAACTGCTGCGGGTCTTCTTGACGGGATTTGACCCTCGCTAGGGCGGCAGCTACAACATCTGCTTCCTGTTTACCGGCCTTAGACTCTTCAACTTCAGGATTTTGTTCTCGTTTTTGCCGTGCTAGTTCAGCGGCCTTGCGGCGGGCCTCACGCTTCGCCTCTTTCTCCTTCTCCGCCTTCTCCAGCCGCAGTTTTCGGAATTCGAAGCGGTCGCGGGCGCGGTCGGACTTTTCCTTTTCCTCCTCGGCCAAGCGTATAGCGCCCTTGGCCGCACGGTAGTATTGCACTAGTGGAATAGTACTGGGGCATACATAGGAGCAGGCACCACATTCAATACAGTCAAACAAGTTGTAGGCTTGCAGTTTCTCTCGCTCATCTGCGCGTGCGTACCAATAAAGCTGCTGTGGCAGCAGGGAGGCCGGGCAGGCTTCGGCACAGAATCCGCAGCGGATACAGGCTTTGGCCACAGGTGCCGGTGGCAACTCCTCTTTGGTGGGTACTAGCAGACAGTTGGTGGTCTTAACCACCGGCGCGCTTTCATCGTCGATGGTATAACCCATCATGGGGCCGCCGATAACCACCTTTTGCATCAGGCCGTGATGGATACCGTGGTGCTTGAGGATATGGCGGATAGGGGTGCCGATTGGCACCTCGATATTGCGTTGCCGCTCCAGTGCCTGCCCTACTACGGTGGTCACCCGGTTGATTAGCGGCTCGCCGAATCGCACTGCGCGATACACGGCCCTGGCGGTGCCCACATTCTGGCACACAATTCCCACATTAGCGGGCAGGCCCTGATTGGGCACCTCGCGTCCTGTGAGGATTTGAATCAGCTGTTTCTCGCCACCGGAAGGATACTTGGTGGGAAATATGACAATATCAAAGCGCGTGTCCCTAATAGCTTCGCGCATGGCCGCGATTGCCTGTGGTTTGTTGTCCTCAATTCCGATCAGTATCCGCTCGGGTTCATCGAGTATATAAGACAGTATCTTTACGCCGGCGATAATTTCCTCTGCGCGTTCGCGCATCAGCATATCATCGGCGGTGATATAGGGTTCGCATTCAGTGCCGTTGATAATCAGCGTATCAATGGCCATGCCACCGTGGGGATCCAGCTTTACCGCGGTTGGGAAACCGGCCCCGCCCATTCCGGCGATGCCGCATTCACGGATTTTATCCAGCAACTCCACTGGGGACAGCCGAGTAAAATCTTCATAGTATTCCAGTTCACACCAGCGCTCCTCGCCATCGGTGCGAATAACGATACAGTCTTCTACCAGTCCGGAGGGATGGGGCACTGCACAGGGCTCAATAGCCACAACCTTACCGGAACTGGGCGCGTGTACCGGACAGCTGATTAGTCCGTCCGCCTCAGCGATCTTCTGACCCTTAAGTACATCGTCACCGAGCTTGACCACTGGCAGGGCGGTGGCGCCACTGTGTTGTAGCAGGGGGACCACCAGGTCTTCGGCCAGGGGAATGGTACCGATGGGCTCGCCTGTGCTTTGGTGCTTGTTCTCCGGCGGATGCACACCGCCAGGGAAATCGTTGGGGCGTAATTTCCGTGCTTTTTGGCTGGCGATCAGTTGTGCCTCGCGGGCTGCGCGGCGCTCCGGGACTGTTTCGCCCTTCTCTTGCTGAAGTGGGTTCAAGGTTTCTTTTTCGGGGCTCAAACTGCACCTCCCCCGGTTTCAGTCTGGCTGCTGCGGCGATCTGTGGCGATTAGTTGGATGCCATCCTCAGGTTTACGTGGATGCCAGTTTTGTAAGGGCATATCCACAGGTACCATGTCGATACAGTCCACCGGGCAGGGGTCCACACATAGGTCGCAGCCGGTGCATTCGTCGGAAATCACCGTATGCATATATTTGGCTGCGCCGGCAATAGCATCTACGGGGCAAGCTTGGATGCACTTGGTGCAGCCGATACACTCCGCCTCGCGAATAAAGGCCACCTTTTTTATATCCTCGCTCCCGTGCTCGGCATCCAGCGGCATGGGCTCCATATCCAGTAAGTTGGCTAACTCGTTGATAGTGGCTTGGCCGCCGGGTGGGCATTTGTTGATGGCGTCACCATGAACAATCGCTTCGGCATAGGGGCGACAGCCCGGGTAGCCGCACTGGCCACATTGGGTTTGTGGTAGTAGTGCATCCACCTGTTCCACCAGGGGATCACCCTCCACTTTAAAGCGTATGGCGGCAAATCCCAGCAGTGCACCAAAAATCAAGGCCATACCGCCAAGTACAAGCAAGGGGGAAGAAATTTCAGAGATCCAGTCCAGCATTGCGCAACCCTATACCAGACCGCTAAAGCCCATGAACGCCAGGGACATCAGCCCGGCGGTTACCATGCCGATAGCCGCACCGCGAAATGGCAGGGGTACATCCGCAGCAAAGAGCCGCTCGCGCATGGAGGAAAACAGAATTAATACCAGTGAGAAACCTATCGCAGCACCAAAGCCATATAGGGTTGACTGCATAAAAGTGTGGGCTTTCATGGTGTTTTGCAGTGCTACCCCCAGTACCGCACAGTTAGTGGTGATCAGCGGCAGGAATACGCCCAGTACCTTATACATCAGGGGGCTGGTTTTTTCGATAAACATGCGCGCAAACTGAACTACAACCGCAATCACCAAAATGAAGGAAATAGTGCGCAGGTACTCTATTCCGAAAGGTTCGAGCAAATAGGTGTTCACCAGATAGGAACAGATCGAGGCCAGTGTGAGTACGAAGGTGGTGGCGCCGGCCATACCAACGGCAGTCTCCAGCTTATTGGAGACACCCATAAAGGGGCACAGGCCTAGAAACTGCACCAGCACATAGTTGTTAACCAGGATGGTACTGAGCAGGATGACTGCAAATTCGGTCATAACAGGTCCGGTTGAAGCCCTGGGGCGAAATGACGCGAGGATTTTGGCGAAGCCTTTGGTGCCAGGATGAAGTTAGCTGCTGGTCGGAGGCTTCGGTAGAATGTCGCGCAGGGCCGGTATTATGGGTGAGTCGCGGGGGCCCTTCAACTCGGTGGTGACATCTTCTGGCAGGCGAAGGCCCCAAGGTTCAAATCATCATATATGAACAAGGGGCCGCGGCCCTGGCAAGGTATGGTACAGACCAGGATCCTTGCCTTGAATGAGGATACTTGCGCCCCACCTCTGTAAATAGCCCATGGTCTGTGTCGACGGGTGCTTATGAGCCATTTTGCTGTAATGGTGGGAAATCTTCACCATGTTCGTACTTTACCGATAAACGCCGGTGGTTCCTTTACAGTAAATTGGCATGGCCATATCTATCCTTGGGTTGATTCTAAACTTCAGTTGAAGCCGTGAACTTCAGTTGGAGCCGTGTAATGTCGGATCAACCTTATACCCCGCCAAAAGTCTGGACCTGGGACTCGGAAAGCGGGGGGCAATTTGCCAATATAAACCGCCCGGTGGCGGGCCCTACTCACGAGAAGGAACTCCCCCGCGGCAAGCATCCGATGCAGCTGTATTCACAGGCGACGCCTAACGGAGTCAAGGTGACCATTATGCTGGAGGAGTTGCTGGCGCTAGGCTTTGATGGCGCGGAATACGACGCTCATCTGATCCGCATTACCGAAGGCAAACAGTTTAGCAGTGGCTTTGTGGCTGTTAATCCGAATTCAAAAATCCCCGCGCTGTTAGACCAAAGTACTACTCCACCAATCCGGGTATTTGAGAGCGGCTCTATCCTCTTGTATCTGGGAGAAAAGTTTGGCGCCTTCCTGCCACACACCCCTGAGCAGCGCACTGAGGCCCTCAATTGGCTTTTCTGGCAGATGGGTGCAGCCCCCTATCTCGGTGGTGGATTTGGACATTTCTATGCCTATGCACCGGAAAAGTACGAATACCCTATCAATCGTTATGCTATGGAAGTAAAGCGCCAGATGGATGTATTAGACCAGCAACTGGCTAAGCATCAGTTTATTGCCGGGCGTGAGTATACGATTGCAGATATCGCAATCTGGCCCTGGTACGGGGCACTGGTGCGCAATGAGGCCTATGATGCCGCAGAGTTTCTTGATGCCCAGAGTTACAAACACTTGAATCGCTGGGTTGGGGAAATTGCTGCGCGGCCGGCGGTGCAGCGAGGCCGTATGGTCAATCGCACCTCGGGTGATCCCAGGTTACAACTGCATGAGCGTCACCACGCCAGTGACTTTGACACTAAAACCCAGGACAAGATAGCTGGCGATGACAGTTAACCGGGATAGTGGAGAATTACCATAAAAGATGTTTTGGTCTGTGCACACTAGAAAGTGCGCAGCGCCAACATCAGCTGGATCATTTGTGAAGTACGTGGCAGCTGCCACAGCTTCTCGGCAATAAATCCAGCGGCAAATGCCAAGCCGAGAATTGCTGGCAAAGGAATTGCCTGCAGACGTTGGTTGGCTTCCCGTTGCTGCAGATCAATCAGCCGCAATAAGCTCCGACGTTGTTTTTCTGCATCGTGGCGGCACTGTTTGATTTGCTTATTTAAAAGTTTCAGCGACATCGTTCAAGGCCTCTTTCACCTGCCGTTTGGTTTCTTCAAACCCCAGCAGTGGGCGCAATTTATGCTGATACACCAGGACTCCGGCAAAAATAGCGACCTGAACCAAAACGAACGCGAAAAAGCCGACGTAGACCGACTGAGAGAAATAATAGGTGACCAAACCTACAGCGCCGCAAAGGCTGACAAGTAGTGCTGTTCCTAAGGGCACCAGCATTAACTGCAGAAAGATAAGGCGTTTGCCGGCTGCCAGCGTCCGGTCCAACTCCAATTGAAAAAGGCGCTGGATGTTACCAACCCATGCGCTGAGCAGGGTCAGTGTGGCTTCGGCACGGGCCAAAGTTTTTTCCAAACTGCCGTCTTCGCTCCCGCCATCATTATTGCCGGGAGTATTTTCCGATTGTTCCCGACCACGCTTTAACGCAGCCGGGTCGGAATCTACGTCGGGCTTTTTTCCATTTCCCATTTGGGGTTTCCTTACCGATTAAAACAGAAAGCTGCTATTTAAATAGCTTGGCGATAGCCCAACCGACCACAAAGGCACAGCCGACCGCCAGAATTGGGCGCTCACGTACTGAAGATTCCGCTCTTTCCATTACATCTGCAGCGCGTTGCCTTTGGGTTTCCACAGAGGATTTGGCTCTTTGCTTAAGGCTTTCCGCAGCGTCTGTAGCGGCTTCACCTGCGAGATTATAGGCCTGTTGCAGCTTCTCCCTGCTGGAGTTTGTATGTGGAGATCTTGCAGTTGCCATTGGGTTGCTCCTTTTCAGGGGTTGATTGCGGAGAAATGATATAGTCACAGCAAGAAATCCCCAGTGAATTTGGCATATTTATTAGCGGGATTGGAAATAAAAAAAGCTTCCCTTAATGAAAAGTTATATCGAACTTCTGTTAGGGCTCCGGCTATTAAAAAGCCATGAATCTCTCCCCCCTCTAATCCGAAGGATTTACAGTTCGTTGTGTATTTTGTTGAGTGAATGGCCCAGGCCGCCAAGGCCTCCATTGTGATCATTTTTACGGGCTTTGGCGGGGATGTATAAGAGAGGAAGGATCGTTATGGTGTGGGGGGGCAGGTGCTCAATCCCCTTTTCCAGGCTTGGATGTTTTCCACTACACCATTGAGCAAGCGTTGGCGGCTTTCGCGGCTGATCCAGGCATTATGGGGAGTGATGATCAGGTTGGGAATATCATTTTCTAGCAAAAGGTGGCTTGCTGGTGGTGGTTCCTCACTGAGTACATCAAGGGCGGCGCCGCCCAGTCGCCCATTGCGCAGAGCATCGGCCACCGCGCCTTCATCCACCAAGCCGCCACGAGCGGTATTGACCAACAGGGCACCGGGCTTCATTGCGGAAATAAAAGCGTGGTCAATCAGTTTTTCAGTTTTCTCGGTGAGGGGGCAGTGCAGGCTAATAACATCGGATTCTGCCTGTAATTGCTCCAAGGGCACGCGTTTTTCCCTTACATTTCCGTCGAAAGATTCGGCGATCAAAACTCGCATTTCCAACGCTTCTCCCAATCGGGCAACTCTTTTCCCCAACTCCCCGTAACCGATAATACCGAGAGTTTTACCTGACAATTCCACTACCGGGTGATCCAGCAGGCAGAAAATTTCCGACTGGCTCCAGCGCCCGGCCATCACGTCCTGGTGGTAGTGGTGCCAACGGGAGGCGAGTGCCAGTATTAGTGCCAGGGTATGTTGTGGGACTGAACTACCGGCGTAGCCTTTAACATTGCGTACCGGTATGTCGAAGTCGGCTGCGGCTTCTAGATCGATATTGTTAGTGCCGGTGGCACAGACACAAATCAGTTTGAGCTTGTGGGCCTGAGCTAGAATAGAGCGGTCTAATATAACTTTGTTGGTAATTACTACCTCGGCATTGGCGATGCGCTCGGAGGTTTGGGCGGCGGAAGTGTTATCAAAGAAATCCCAGTGGTCTAGACTGTTTTTCAGGGCCGACGTGTCTAATTCCTCCAACTTCATTGTCATTGCATCTAGAAAAACGCCACGCATAGGACCTCCTTAGTCTCTGTGTAAGGTACGGGCATGCTACGGTAGTGGGTGTCAATTGCAATGGCTTCCCTGGTTGAGGCTGCGATCTGTCCAGTGTGGGTGGCTACGGTTTGTTTGTCGGGCCTTTCTGTCGCAATTGAAGAGGGCTCTTAATGGGAATATCGGTAACCGCGGCAACACTGGTTCTGGTATCGGCATTTCTTCACGCGGGATGGAATCTATTAGGAAAATCCCGCACCCCTTCCCCGGCATTTTTCTGCATTGCCACATTGAGTGTGGGTTTAATACTGTTTCCCTTCGGTTTTTGGGTAGTGTCCCAGGCGCAGGCATTGCCGCGTGCATTTTGGCTCTTGTTGTTGAGCAGCGGCTTTTTCCAAATGGTTTACATGGGCGGTTTGGCGTTGGCATACCAACGAGCCAACATGGGGCTGGTTTATCCGATAGCGCGCGCGTTGCCTGTATTACTGGTGGCGTTGGCAATGGCTCTGTTGGGGCAGGCGTTGCCGTGGTTGGCCTGGCTTGGCATGTTACTGGTTACCATTGGCTGCCTGCTGGTGCCTCTAGTGTATTTTCGCCAGTGGCATTGGCGTGCTTACTGGCGTGCCGATTGCGCCTGGGCCCTGGTGGCGGCACTGGGCACGGTAGGCTATTCACTGGCGGATAAGGGGGCTTTGCTCCACTTGGAGGCGGCGCTCGGCGGTGCAGTGCCGCCTATGGCGATGGCATACTGTTATCTGGGCATGCAGTTCCTGGCCTGTGGGCTGTGGCTCCTTTTGGGTTGTCTCGGAAGTACCGGGCGCGCCCAGTTGGTTCAGAGTCTGGGAGACTTGAAACTGGCACTTGTAACAGGTCTGATGATGGGGGCCACTTACGGCTTAGTGCTGCTGGCAATGGCGATGACGGAAAACGTGAGCTATGTGGTGGCCTTGCGCCAGCTCAGTATCCCGCTGGGGGTTGGCTTGGGGATCTGGTTGTTGAAAGAGCCGGCATATAGACCACAACTGCTGGGGGTGGGACTGGTTTGCGCCGGCCTGATTGCGGTGTCACTGCGTTAGGGCGGGTGGCCCCGCCCATGCAGTGAGTTACATTACCCGCATGCCCGGCTTGGCACCTTCGTGGGGCTCGAGGATCCACAAGTCTTTGCCGCCGGGTCCGGCGGCCAACACCATACCTTCACTTACACCGAAGCGCATCTTGCGTGGCGCCAAGTTGGCGACCATAACGGTGTGCTTACCCTCCAAATCCTCAGGGGTATAGGCGCTCTTGATTCCGGCGAACACTTGGCGGGTTTCACCGCCCAGATCCAGGGTCAGGCGTAGCAATTTGCCGGCGCCCTCAACATGCTCTGCCTTGGCGATTAGGGCAATGCGCAAGTCCACTTTGGCAAAATCTTCAAACTGGATTTGCTCAGCGATAGGGTCGTCGGCCAGGGGGCCTTTAGCTGCTTTCGACTCGGATCGTAGTTGTGCAAGGGATTCTTTAGCGGCATCCATCACTGCATCTACCTGGGTTTTTTCCACGCGCTGTAAGAGCGGCTTGAACTTCTTGATTTCGTGGTCTGTCAGCGGGGTGATGGCGCTTTTCCAGTCCAGTTCGCTGTTGAGGAATTCCGCTGCTTTCTGTGCGGTATTGGGCAGTACCGGGGCCAGCCAGGTAATCAGGGCGCGGAACATATTCACACCCTGGGAGCAGATTGTCAGCACCTCGGCTTCGGTGCCTTCCTTTTTGGCCAGGGACCAGGGGGCTTTATCGGCGATCCAGGCGTTGGCGGCGTCCGCCAGGGCCATAATATCGCGCATGGCGCGGGCATATTCGCGTTGTTCGTAGTAGTCGGCAATACGTGGTGCAGCTTCTGCAAACTGGGCCCACAGCTGTTTATCGGCCAGCTCTGCGGCCAGCTTTCCTCCGGCCTTGCTTACAAACTTGGCGGTACGCGAGGCGATATTAACCACCTTGCCAACCAGGTCTGAATTTACCTTGGCGATAAAGTCATCCAGGTTTAGATCCAGGTCGTCCACACCTGCGGTGAGTTTGGCGGCAAAGTAGTAGCGCAGGTATTCTGGATTCAGGTGGTCCAGGTAGTTGCGGGCATTGATAAATGTACCGCGGGACTTGGACATCTTTTTGCCATTTACCGTCAGGAAGCCGTGTACACACACCTTGTGGGGGGTGCGGAAGTCTGCGGAGTTCAACATTGCCGGCCAGAATAGGGCGTGGAAGTTGACGATATCCTTGCCGATAAAGTGGTAGACCTCGGCGTCGCTGTCTTTTTTCCAATATTCCAGCCAATCGCTACCATTTTTGTCGCAATAATTCTTCAGGCTGGCCATATAGCCAATCGGAGCATCCAGCCATACGTAGAAATATTTGCCCGGTGCATCCGGGATCTCAAAACCGAAGTATGGCGCGTCGCGGGAGATATCCCACTCCTGCAGCCCCTCTTCGAGCCACTCTGCCAGCTTATTGGCTACTTCATCCTGCAGGGTGCCGGAGCGGGTCCAGTCACGCAGAAACTCGGTAAAAGCGGGTAGGGTAAAGAAGAAATGCTCGGATTCTTTCTCAACCGGGGTGGCGCCGGAGATTGCGGAAATTGGGTCGATCAGTTCTGTGGGACTGTAGGTGGCACCGCAGGCCTCACAGTTGTCACCGTATTGGTCGGGTGTGCTGCAGCGTGGACAGATACCCTTGATATAACGGTCCGCCAGAAATAGTTGCTTGTCCGGGTCGAAAGCCTGGGTGATGGTACGAGAGGCGATATGCCCATTCTCGCTGAGGCGGCGATAGATCATGGAGGACAGTTCACGGTTTTCCGCCGAGTGGGTGGAGTGGTAGTTATCCACGCCAATTAGGAAGTCGGCGAAATCCCGCTCATGTTCCGCTTGCATAATGGCGATGTGCTGCTCCGGAGTCAGGCCCAACTGTTCGGCCTTTAGCATGATTGCGGTGCCATGTGCATCGTCTGCACAGATGTACAGGCAGTCGTTGCCGCGCGCACGCTGGAAGCGCGCCCATATGTCGGTCTGGATATATTCGAGTATGTGGCCCAGGTGCAGTGAGCCATTGGCGTAAGGGAGTGCGCTGGTGACTAGGATTTTGCGCGTATCGGGCATCGGTTTTTCCATCGCTGAGGGGTTGCGGCCGGAGGCTCCGCTGGAGCGGCCGGAGAACATCAAAAGACCGCGGAATATAGCAGATTTGTGCTATGCCGGGGAGGTGTGGGGGGATGACGCCGGATTGATCCGGTCGCTAGCGCTGAACCGATTCATCCGACACAATGCGTCCCAGACAAGAAGCACCAAGAGGGAGATACCGTGAGCGATCATCACGACCATGAAGAGCTACCAATGGAAGTTCAGGCGGAACTGGAGCGCTTGGCAGAGTGCCTAGGTCAGTTGCACGATTCGGCCAGTGGGTTGTTGCTGGACGAGTTGGATGCGGACATCGAGGTGGGTTACGAGGGCGACACAGTGCTTGTCGGCATTACCCTCGGCTATCCCTGTGCAAGTCAGGAGGAATCTTGGCGCAAGAGGGTGATGGAGGCCTGCGAGCCCCTGTTGAAGAGTGGCCCCCTTGGTGGTAGCAGCCTGCAATTTGAGCTCTTCAGTGATATCCCTGCGACGTCGTCGCCGAATGCCCCAGAGCCATTACAAGGGGTAAAAAATATTGTTGCGGTGGCGTCGGGCAAGGGGGGCGTGGGCAAGTCCACCACTGCGGTGAACCTGGCCCTGGCCCTGGCATCAGAGGGCGCACGGGTTGGATTACTTGATGCAGATATTTATGGTCCCAGCCTGCCGACCATGCTCGGCACTGAAGGCGTGCGCCCCCATGTCAAAGAACAGAAGTTTTTTGTGCCAGTGGATGGGCAGGGAATCGAGACTATGTCTTTGGGCTATTTGATGACA
Organism: Microbulbifer epialgicus; assembly: GCF_041447265.1. Lineage (NCBI taxonomy): Bacteria > Pseudomonadati > Pseudomonadota > Gammaproteobacteria > Cellvibrionales > Microbulbiferaceae > Microbulbifer > Microbulbifer epialgicus. The sequence continues at coordinate 13,004 of NZ_JBGMEK010000017.1, read as the reverse complement.
GAGGAAACGCCAGCCGTGTGGCGCGGTCCTATGGCAAGTGGCGCGCTCAACCAGATTCTCACCCAAACTCTCTGGTGTGATGCCAAAGAGGAGTTGGATTACCTGATTGTAGATATGCCCCCAGGCACTGGTGATATCCAGCTGACATTGGCGCAAAAAACTACTCTGGCCGGTGCAGTGATTGTAACTACTCCCCAGGACCTGGCTCTTAAAGATGCGATTAAGGGCGTGGAAATGTTCCGCAAGGTCTCGGTGCCAGTACTCGGCATCGTCGAAAATATGGCCCTGCACACTTGCTCCAAGTGCGGCCACAGCGAGCCCATTTTTGGTGTTGGCGGGGGGGAGCGTATTGCTGAAGAGTACAATACGCACCTGCTCGGAGAATTGCCACTGGCACAGAAAATTCGTGCTGATGTAGACAGTGGTTGTCCCAGTGTTACCGCTGACCCAGAGAGCGAAATTGCCGGTTTTTATAGGGAAATTGCCCGCAAGACTGCAGCGCAGGTCTGGCTCAATGCCAGTAGTGATGAGAATCTTCCAGAAATCGAAATAAGTTGAGCCCAATCGCGATGCCGATCACAAAGCATTAATTTTTTTATTTTTGTGGTTTTTCGAGGGAGTAAATGTCCCTATATTGATGCCCTCTGGCACACTTCTTATGAAGTTTCTTGCAGTGTGAGGAGCGTTTCCCATAATGGCCGGGCCCGCGGTCCGGACATTATGTGTTTGCTGCCAGCTCAAAATTACGCGCTCAGTGCCCGTCCATTGTATGGATATATTGTTGGTAGTTAAGGGTGAAGCTGTTGCATAGGGAATGCAAGGTTAGCTAGCTGTCCGTATTTCAGTGTTTCGTTACGAATCCGCCTGAAGCCTGGCAAACAATCGTGTTTTTTTCCCTCCTTGCCTCCCATGCAAGAAAAAGTAAGTATCTTTACTGTATTTTTGTCGGTGACCGTCAAATTTATTACGAGATCTCCTTTGTAAACACAATAATGTTTGGGAGAGAGTTCAATTATACTGCGCGAATTTCTTTTGCATGATGTGGTAACAGCTCGGCAGGTCGGCACAATTTGTCGGGATGTAGCGATAAAATCAGGAGTGTGCAAGTTGTCCTCCGGCAGCCGCGCTGGCCGTTGTTGCGGGTGAGACTCAACCGGGCATTGCAGAAGCTGTAGTCGATAAAAATAACAAAGACAGAAGCGCGAGTGCTTTCATCAATGAATTTTCATATTAGCTATCGACCGATAGGGGGTATAGCGCGGGTATTATTTTATGGGTCGGTGGGGTTTGCGGAAAAGATGGAGGCCGCGGCCCGGCTTGTGGAAAAATACCGCCACAGGGTGCCGTTGCGTGTGCTCTTGGATCTGCGATATGCGCACTCCAAAGTCACTCTGGAGGAGCAGCGGCAGTTCACCACTTATATTGCAGAACACCCGGTGCTACGGCGCGCATATATCGCCGTGTTGCACCCGCGTAGCCGTTGTACTTCGCCGCTGGCGACACGAGGCACCTGTTTGTGTCGACACAGCTCGAGGGAGTTTGTGGCAGAGGGCGAAGCTGAGGCCTGGCTCACCCAGATCAAGGGTGGAGGCAGGCCCGTGGCACTTTAGCCGCTTTAAGCCTGCTGAGCCTGGGCGCGCTGTATTTCGGCCTGGCGATGACGCTCTTCCTTTTTCTGCTGGCGCTTGTTGGCGGTCAGTTCGCGGGCATCTTGGCCCATATGCTTTTCACCGCGTTGCATGGCCAGTTGGATCTGTTTTTCGCGCTCGCGGAAACGAGCGCGATCAGCATCGTCCACTTTATCGTGGCAGTGTGGACAGCTTACGCCCTGTTCGTACAGTGGGGATTGCTGATCTTCCTCGGTGATTGGCATTCGGCAGGCGTTGCACTGGTCGTACTGGCCGCGTTTCAGATCGTGGTTGACAGTGATGCGTTCGTCAAAAACAAAGCACTCTCCCTCCCACAGGGACTCCTCCCTAGGCACTTCTTCCAGGTACTTCAAGATACCGCCGTGCAGGTGGTAGACCTCTTCAAAGCCCTGTTCCTTCATGTAGGCTGTGGATTTTTCGCAACGAATGCCGCCAGTGCAGAACATGGCTACCTTCTTGTGCTTGGCCGGGTTCAGGTTGTCTTTGACATACTGGGGAAACTCGCGGAAGGTGTTGGTCTTGGGGTTGATTGAGTCCTTGAAAGTACCCACTTGAAATTCGTAGTCATTGCGGGTGTCAACTACAACGACCTCGGGGTCACTGATCAGGGCGTTCCAGTCTTTGGGCTTGACGTAAGTGCCTACAACGCGGAGTGGATCAATACCCTCCACCCCCATAGTGACAATTTCTCTCTTCAACTTGACCTTGCTTCGCAGGAAGGGAATCTTGCGGGTGTAGGATTCCTTGTAGTCCAGGTCGGTTAAGCGCTTATCTGATTTTAGATGCGCCAGGAGTGCATCTATGCCCTCGCGAGAGCCGGCAACGGTACCGTTGATGCCTTCGTTGGCTAGCAGTAGGGTACCGCGCACTTGGTATTCCAGCATGACGTTCAGCAGGGGCGTGCGCAGGGATTCGAATCCTTCCAGGGTGACGAATTTATAGAGCGCGCACACAACGAATTGGTCCATGGTACTTCCTCAATAGCGGGCCGGAGCGTAAATCCGGAGCAGAAAAAATCGCCGCGCATTTTATCGCAAAAAAAACAGCTTGTCGTACATTTAGCAGGCGGTTCAGAGGCTACCCGGATGCAGATTTGTGGTTGACCGGAAGGCTGCAAGTTGTCAAAGTTCTGGCCGAAATTTCAGGGTCACAGCGAGGCGAACCCCATGGGTGAAGAATTTGCACCGAAAGAGTCGGAGTTAAGCCAGGTCTACCGAGAGGGCGAGGTTTCCGTTCAGATTGATATATATGAAGATGGCGAGGGTGGCTGGCTGCTCGAGATTGTCGATGAGTTTAACAACTCCACCGTGTGGGAAGACTCGTTCGATACAGAAAAGGAGGCCTTGGATGAGGCCATGGATGCCTTGCGTGAGGAAGGCATTGCTACTTTTGTAGGCCCCGTCCAGGAAGTGGATGGCAACTGGTAAGTCACCATATTTGGTGCTGCGCAGGCAGCACCGGGGGCCGGGCTTAAACTGTATTGTGAGGTGCCACCAAATCTAGTGCTATGGTTATGGTGAGAAGGGAATCGCGATTGTGTGACAGCACAGCCAATCAAAGCGCCGTCGCGAGGCAACTGCGGAATCTTTGTCTCCGACGGTGCTACCCAGCTTGCGGTTACCTTGCCAATGAAACTGTGCTGTTTATTATTCCTTTTGCTTCTACAGATCTTACCTGCCTCGGCAGACCCCCTGCTCCTTTCCAACCGGCAAGTGCTTGATACCGGCCTAAAAGAGGCCCGCTTGATTTCTGAATTACATGGTTACGCCATAGTAGCGGGGCGACAATGTGTGGACTGTGATGAAAATCTGGCGATTTATATCCAGCGTATTGCCCGGCCGGGTGAAAGTGCGACTGGGACACAAAACGATAGTGGTTCTGACCGATATACCTACCCCGGTCGCTATATCGACTATTTGACCAAAAAACTGGTGGAAAAAACTCGGATGTTTTACGGCTACTGTTATGAGGGGCAGCCCTCTCTCTTGTGGCTAACGGAATACTTCACCGGTGACAGGTGGGTTAAATCCGAGTACTTGATTTTACTGGGAGATGATGGGCTCGAGCATCGTTATAACGAGGATAAGCAGCCGAGTACTTTTCACCTGGAAAATGAAGATTGCAGGGAGCTTCGGGGTATTTTTGCGGAAATGGAGCCTTAGTGGGTGTTTAGGGGAAATATTAGGCGCCTTGAAGCCTGTCATTCCCAAAGTTAAGAAATCGAATAAAAAGATGCTCTTCTCATAAATAACCAATTGGATTAAGCGGGTCGAAAAATTGCAATTGTTTAAAACATTGCATTATTTACTACTAGGTCGGAAGTAAAAAAATACTGAGTAACAGCTACATAATAAAAAAAACCCCGCTGGAGGGCGGGGTTAAAAGGGTCGTTGAAATCAGTTCTGCTTACTTTACCGGCTCAAAAACAATCTTCAGTTTTTTCTTGCCCCAGGCGCGGGCTTTTCGTATATCTTTCTCCATCCAAACGTCAATACGGTTGGTGAAGCGCTTGTTCATACGGTCACGAACAGTGTAAGTGCCGGGCAGACCCTCAATCTTTACTTTGGCACCGTTGGTCAGGCCGTGCTTTTCCAGGTCACGGGAAACGGCGATGATTTTGTCGCCAGGGCGCAGGCGGTTGTTCCAGGCAGCTACCCAGGGATCGCTGTCAGTTTGGCCCGGTACGGAGTTATAGGCGGTTGCATCGACAATCATGGTTTTTTTGATTGCCGCGGAAGCGTTGACACTTACACCAATAGCAAGAAGAGCGGCGAGGAAAAAAGCTGTATTACGCAGAGTCTGTTTCATGATGTCCCATTACCTCCAGGAATCAAATGGTCACAAGCCAAAAGGCGCTTGTGAAATTTCCAAGTATTTTTGGAAATCGTTGATCAATATTTAATCAACGCTGGCTATATTACTGGCGATTTAGGGCGTATCAACTTTTTCTTATTTGACGACAAATGACTGCGAGAAATGGCTGGTTATTTTCCGGGGGGGGAACTTTTATTTTATATAGTCCATTTAAGAGGTGGTTTATTCCGATTATTTGTTTTTTGTTATCTTTAAAAAGAGATGATATGGCAAAAACTTGGTAAATAGTTCCAGGCCCCAAAATTCGACTGACAGCGATGTCATCCTACGGATTGTCAATTGTAGTGAGGATTGGCTTTCTAATTAGTGGCAAAAAAGTAAAAAATTTCTCTGCAATTATTTGTGACTATCTCTTCAAAACGCTCACATTCGTACCATATCAGGGCTTTTGGCGAGGCGACCGGTTCGTCACAATACCGGACAAGCTTTATTTACACTGGTAGTTTGAGAGGTTAAAGGGTGGTTTCTGAGTTCTGCTCTATAGGTTCCACTTGCTGGCGGAGTGTGGTGAGGTAGTCACTATCCTCCTCTAGGTCCGGCAGCTTGTGTTGGAGATCCAGCTTTACTGCTTTTTCCAGCCAAGTGATAGCTTCCTCCAGGTTTCCTTGCCATTCACAGACTTGCCCGATATTGAAGTAAGTAATCGCGAGGTTGTGCCACTCCTGTTGGGCCGACAACCCGTCCACGGCACTCTTATAAAGGAAGTAAGCAGTATTCAGCAGGTGGGTGCGCTGGGTTACGGTCTCTTCGTTGGCAGCTTGCTGGTGGTAGGTATGCGCCATAGCGGAGCGCACTCTAGCGGCTGAGTGGGGCAGTTCCGCACCAGAGTCCAGGTAGTTCAGTACAGACTGGAACTGAGCCCGGGCCAGTGGATAGAGATCGGGGCGGGATTTTGCGCCCAAGGCATTTAAAACGATGCCGTAGCGATAGCGTAGGGCCTGTTGGCGGGCTGGATATGGCGACAGCGCCGAGATGGCTTTTTCATAGAAGGGCAGGGCGGCATCAAACTTTCCCTGACGTGCCAGTTTTTCGGCTTCACCGACCCACGCCACTGCACCTTGAGTACCAATGCTGTGGGAACTGGGGCCTTCGAGCCAAGTGTTTTGAGTGATTGAAATAGCGGGCGGCAATATAGCCAGGCTGAGGAGTAGGTAAAGCAGGGTCTGTAAGCGGGAGAAACTTTTGTGCATAAGGATTTCCGCGGGCGTCCCCGGTTGACGGTAACAAGGCCCACATTTGCGGGCCCCCTTACGTCAGTAAATCCCTAGTTGTTGAGTTGTGCCAGCAGTCCCTGTAGAGGGTGGCGCAGGGTGACACCCGCAAAGCGATTGGCTTGGCAGCGACAGGAATACCCGGTGGCGAGGTGGTTATTTCCACCTTCGCTGAGTTTGGGCGCCCAGGATTGCTGGAAGATTACTCGTGAGGTCTCCCTGTGGGTTGCTTCGTGACCGTAGGTGCCGGCCATGCCACAACAGCCTAGATTCGTGGTTTGTAGCTCAAGGCCTAAAGCAGAAAATACCTTTTGCCAGTCATTCAGCGAGGCTGTGGCGTTGGTTTGTTCGCTACAGTGGGGCAACAGTTGGAAGCTGCCGGGGCGGACGCGCTCGCGATGTTGTGTCAGGTGGTCCTGTTGTTCTGCCAGCCATTCCTGCAACAGGTAGACTATTGGTGCGCGCTCGCCGAGGAGTTTCTTGTATTCGGAGCGGTAAGTGAGGGTCATCGAAGGATCGATCCCCACCAAGGGGATGCCACTGTCTGCCAAGTCGTTGAGCATTGCGCTGTTGCCTTCGGCAATCCGCTGGAATTGACGCAGGAAACCATGCACATGCAGTGGTTTGCCGTTGGCGCGGTAAGGAGCGAGTATTGGCACAAAGTCCAGCTGCTTGAGCAGGCGCAGTATATCTGTCACTACATCTGCATCGAAATAACTGGTAAAGGCATCCTGGACGATAATGACTGCACGGCTGCGCTGGGAAGGGCCCAGAGTCTCGAGGCAGGCTTTACTTGCGGTGGGTACACCCAGTTCCCCAAGGGCGGTTTGCAGGGTTTTCTGTGAGAGCTGTGGGCTATCCACCATGCCGAATAGGCGTTCCATCAGGAAAGACACTGGCTTTAATTTCAGTGGCCAATTGTAAAGCTGTGGCAGTTTTGCCAGATGGGGCATCAGGAATTCCAGTCCTCCTACCGCATAATCCTTTAACGGGCGCAGGTAGCGGCTGTAATACAGCTCGAGGAATTTGCTGCGGAACTCCGGTACATCCACTTTGATCGGACACTGCCCAGCGCAGGATTTACACCCCAGACAGCCCTGCATTGCCTCATTCACTTCGTGGTTAAAGTCGTACTCACCGCGTGTTTTGGCTAGAGTATTGACGAAACGCTTGGGCAGGCCGACAAAAAAAGATCGCTCCCGGTATTTACGCGCACTGGCCACCGCATCCACATTGTGTTTGCTTAAAAGACGTAGCCACTCACGCATCAACGAAGCGCGCCCCTTGGGGGAGTGAATCCGATTGCGTGTTGCCTTGTAGGAAGGGCACATGGCATCGTCTGGGTTCCAGTTAAAGCAAGCGCCATTGCCATTGCAGTGCACTCCTTCCTCGTAGCCTTCCCACACATGCGCGGGAATCTGTCGGTCGTGTTCGCCGCGGGTAGCCACCCCATCAATTTTCAGTAGGTTGGTGCTGCTATCAGGAGTAGCAATTTTGCCGGGGTTTAACTGATTATGTGGGTCGAAGGCGGCTTTGACCTTTTGCAGCTCCGGGTAGAGTTCTCCAAAAAACTCCGGCGCGTATTCAGACCTGATCCCCTTGCCGTGCTCACCCCATAGCAGCCCTTTGTATTTTTGTGTGAGAGCTACCACCTGATCGGTAATGGGACGTATTTGAGCAGCCTGCTGTGGATCTTTCATATCGATCGACGGGCGCACATGCAATACGCCGGCATCTACATGGCCGAACATTCCGTAGTCGAGGCCCGCCTCATCTAGTACCGCACGAAACTCGGCGATAAAATCCGCCAGATTTTCCGGTGGTACCGCCGTATCTTCCACAAAGGGAATTGGGCGTTGCTCTCCCTGGGCATTGCCGAGCAAGCCTACAGCCCGCTTGCGCATGGCCCAGATACGATTGACCTGGATGTGGCCGCGAGCAATGGAATAGCCGAAGCTTTTGCCTCGCTGGCCGATGGCTTCTTCGATATGTGCGGTAAATTTCTCCAGTGCGCTCTCCAGCGCCTCTTCGGAATCCGCGGCGTATTCAACCAGGTTGATGCCTTTGACTGGCCTATCTTCAGTTGGGAAAAACTCGCTGACGCTGTGCCACACAATATCCTTCATGGCTAGCTGCAGCACCTTGCTGTCCACCGTTTCGATGGACATTGGACCCGCCGCCATTAAATCTTTGGCATCGCGCAGGGCGTCCTGGAAATGGTCGTATTTCAGATTGACAAGGGCCACGCACTTGGGAATTGGCAGTAGATTGAGTTTCGCCTCTGCAATAAAACCCAGGGTGCCCTCGGAACCACATAAGACGCTATTGAGGTTAAAGCGCTCCCCCTCGTGTATATGCGCCAAATCGTAACCTGTGAGGCAGCGATTCAGCTTTGGGAATTTCTTCTCGATTAATTCGGCTTTTTCTTGTGCGATGGCATCGCAGGTTCTGTGTACTTGGGCAGAGCGGCTGTCCCCGGTGCTGATTTCCCGCAGTGTTGCGGAATCCATCGAAGATGAATGCCACAACTCCCCCCCCATCAGCACGGTGTCCAGTTCCAGTACATGGTTGCGGGTTTTACCGTAAACACAGGAGCCCTGGCCTGAGGCATCGGTATTGATCATGCCGCCGATGGTGGCGCGGTTACTGGTGGACAGCTCCGGGGCAAAGAACAGGCCATGGGGTTTAAGAGCAGCATTTAGCTGATCCTTGACCACTCCGGCCTGCACCCGCACCCAGCGTTCTTCCGTGTTGATTTCCAGGATCTGGTTCATGTGGCGGGAAATATCCACGACCAGCCCATCGGTGAGGGACTGTCCATTGGTACCTGTACCGCCCCCTCTGGGGGAGAGCACAATTGAGTGAAATTCTTCCCGGTCCGCCAGACCAGCCAGCAATTGTAGATCCCGATTATCGCGGGGATACACCACAGCTTGGGGCAATACTTGATAAATGGAATTGTCTGTCGCAAGAACTGTGCGGATGGCATAACTCGGGGTGGTGTCGCCACGAAAACCCGCGTCGGCCAGTTCTTGCAGAAACTGCAAATAGAGCGCCTGAACCTCGTCGACTTCGCGCAATGCTGGAATCATGAGCTAATCCGTACTTTTGGGGAGCTGGGGGCCGCACAAAGGACCAAGAGAGGTTGGAGCAAAAAAGCGCCACCTAGCCGCTCGGTATCAATGCGGCCCTGCATTGTAGCTGCGGTTCGGGTGGGTGCAAGCGAAGCAACCCCACTATTGAACCATTAAAAAATTATACAAAGGTGGTGCTTGTATAACTAATCGTAGCAGGCTATAAAAAAAGAAACATGAACTTTTTCAGCGCAACATCATTATGTATATACAGCTGTTGCCTCAAAAAATCCCGGTGGGGATCAGCCGCTGCGCTGTAGGTGAGCCGGTGCGTTACAACGGTAGCCACAAACACAGTAAAGTGTGCACCCAGTTGCTGAGCAATTGCTTTGATTTGTACACCTATTGCCCCGAGGTGGCGATAGGCATGGGAGTGCCACGACCACCGATTCATTTGATCGTGAGCGACCGCTTGCGCGCAGTGGGTCGGGAAGATCCTGCCATAGATGTTACCGAAGCACTGGAGGACTATGCAGACCAGATAGTTCCAGAGGTGGAGAAACTGCGTGGTTTTATCTTAATGCAAAAATCCCCCAGTTGCGGTGTGCGTACCACACCTCACTATAAGGCGGATGGAAAAGGTGTACTGGCCCATGATTCGGGACTGTTTGCTGCACGCCTGCACCACCACTTTCCTCACCTTCCTCTAGAGGAAGTTGGGCGCCTCAATGCCAGTGATATCCGTGAGAATTTTCTCACTCGCGTATTTGCTTATGATGCCTGGCATCGTTATGTATCCCCGGACCCGCGCCCAGCTCGCGTGATCGGATTTTACACCGCCTATAAATACCTATTGTTGGCTCACTGCCAGCCATTGACTCGCGCTCTTGGCCAGTTTGTTTCCAATACCCGTGCGCTGGAGCCGGAACAGTTTGCCTATCAGGTACTGGGCAAAATTATGGAAATCCTCGGACATCAGGCCAGCCGTAAAGACCGCACCAATGCCCTGATGCACAGCCAGGGGCACCTGAAAGGATATTTAAATAAGGAAGAGAGGGCTGAACTGGCCCGGTTGATTGATGAATATCGCCAGGGACATAAACCTCTGTCTGCAGTACTGACCATGCTGCGCCATTATTTACCCCGCAGCCCCCATCATTTTATCCACAGCCAAGTCCTGCTCGCTGCTGAGCCGGCTGAATTGGGCTTGTGTGAGTTCCGTTGAAAGTCATCATGGCTGATACTGAATTTTCTGAAGAGGCCCGCCTGCCGATTCGCGAAGTGGCCCGCCGCACAGGTGTTCACCCAATGACACTGCGCGCCTGGGAGCGCCGTTACGGTCTGTTGGCTCCGGCCCGCACGCACAAAGGTCACCGCCTCTACAGCGACGGGGAGGTGCGCCGTATTGAGAAAGTGCTGGCTTGTCTCGCGCGAGGGGTGGCCATAGGGCAGGTGCGTGAATTGTTGGAGCGCGGCACGGGCAAAACAGCTTACCTGGAAAAGCGCAACTTGAATAATAGCTGCTGGCAAGAGATTCTCGATGAAACCTGCTCATTACTGCAAGACTTTGCTGAGCCACAATTGCGTTGCCGTGTGGATCAGTGGATTACCGCTTTTCCGCCCCCGCTGCTGTTGGAACATTGGTTAAAGCCCTTACATGCAAAATTAGGGCAACCACGCCTAGAGGAAAGCAGGTCGGCAAAACTCTTTTTATGGCCGCTGTTATATGAACAGTTGCTACTGGCAAACGGAATTGCTCGTAAAAATCTGCGTAAACACAAAAAATCCACCGTTAGTCGGTTGTTATTGATGGATCTACCCGGTGATGATCAGCGGGTATTTCTACAAATGTTTAGTGCCGCGCTGTTCGCCGCAGGTATAGATGTGGTTGTTTTGAGTAATCAGGCAGATTTAAAAAGGGGGGGCAATGTCGTAAAAAAGCTGGATTGTAGAGGGCTGATTTGTTACAGCCATCGGGCACTGCCGAAAAATTTTCTCACACAAGAGTTACTGAACACGGCGCAAGCTCTGGACAAGCCCTTTTGGTTGGCAGGAGATTTTGTTGAGATGCAGCGTGATGATTTGGGTAAGTTAGGGAAAATAGCTAACTCTTCAGTACTGCTGGGCGCCACAGATAGTGTGTTAACCCAACTGCAGGAGCAGCTGATATTATGAGCCGACAATTTCCTTTCTTGGAGCGCGGCTTGGTATGGTTTCGCACTGACCTGCGTATGCACGATAATTCAGCACTTTACCATGCCAGTACACGCTGCAAATGGTTGGCCGCAGTTTTCATTGCCTGCCCCAAAACTTGGAAAAGTCACCATGAAGGCGACACGCTTGTAAATTTTCGTTTAGCCTGTTTGCGCGAGCTGCAAGCGCAATTACAAAATCGTAATATTCCTCTCTATTATCTCGAAATTCCAAAGTTCTCCCAAGTACCTAAAGTCTTAAGGCAAATTTCTCAGCGCCTGAAAATAGATGCGCTGTTTGCCAATGCGGAATATCCGTTAAATGAGCAGTGTCGGGATAAAGCGGTGCAGGATGCATTGAATGAGGAAGGCACCAAGGTTGAATATTATAGTGATCGCACGCTGTTGCCGCCGGGGGCTGTAAGAACAGGTAGCGATGAGCCCTACAAGGTTTTTACTCCTTTTAAGCGCGCTTTGATCCAGGTGTGTGCAGGTATCGAAGTCAAAATTTTACCCGCCCCCAGAAAAATGCTCCAGTCCGATGGCGGACCACACTGGCCTAAGTGGTTAAAGTTGGAGGGGGGAAGGAAGCTAACCCAGAAAATACCTAGCCAGCTCACGCATTATTCAATGGATACTGCTGAAACCGGGGTTGTGAAGGGCTGGAGGACCGGGGAAAGTGCGGCGCAGAAACGGTTGAAGGCATTTAGTGAAAGAGTCAGTGAATATCAGACCGAGCGGGATTTTCCTGCATTGGATAGTACTTCTCGCCTGTCCCCCTATTTAAATAGCGGAGCTATTTCCATCCGCCAGTGCATACATATGGCCTTGAGCCTGAACGATGGCTGTTGGCAGGGGGGCAATGAAGGTATCGCCTGCTGGATCAGTGAGCTGATCTGGCGGGAATTTTATACCCACTTGATGGTGGATTTCCCCCGTTTGAGTAAAGGCAAACCTTTCAAGGAAGAGACCGAGCAGATTCCATGGTCCTACGATAAGGACCAGTTTGATCGCTGGAGCATTGGTGAGACCGGAGTGCCGATTGTGGATGCGGCTATGCGCCAGTTAAATGAAACGGCTTGGATGCATAATCGTTTGCGGATGATTGTTGCCTCCTTCCTGAGTAAGAATATGCTGATCGACTGGCGATGGGGTGAATGTTACTTTATGCAGCAATTGATTGACGCGGACTTTGCTTCCAATAATGGCGGTTGGCAGTGGACCGCCTCTACAGGCACCGATGCAGCTCCCTATTTCCGCGTATTCAACCCATACAGCCAGTCAAAGAGGTTTGATCCAAATGGCAACTTTATTCGCAAGTACGTCCCGGAATTGGCCTCCCTCAATGACAAGGATATCCATGACCCACCACCTGTTCAGGGTTACCCCCAGGTGATATGTGATGTGGCGGCAGGACGTAAACGGGCGATTGAGGTTTTTGCCAAGCTGAAATGAATATATTTATGGGTCGATGTCATGTATTGATGATAGAGAAAGGCCCTTAGAATGTTTCGTCCTCGCTGTGCACAGTAACCGATAACTCCCCGTTCGTATCTGAATCCACTCGAAAAATAATTGGTTTACAGCATACCTGGCAATCCTCGATATACTGCTGAGGCATAACCGAGATGTCGATTAGTACTGTAGGGTACCTCTAAAAATTCACTAATTTCCGGTAAAATAGTCTAAACGCTCACTAGTAAAGGTTATTGTCAAATGCAGCCGAGTTTTTTCGGTCTTGATGACCGCCATCGCAAGCTAAATGAACGTGATCCACTGGTTGCTCTTCGTAAGTTGATTGACTGGGAGGACTTCCGGAGTACTTTGAATAAAATCCCCACACTTCCAAGAAAGAGTAATGCTGGAAGAAGACCCTTTGATAAGGTACTGATGTTCAAGGCACTTGTATTACAGCATTTATATAACCTATCGGATGATGAGCTGGAATATCAGATACGCGATCGATTTTCATTTTGTCGATTTCTCAGCCTAAACCCGGAGGAC
>NZ_JBGMEK010000016.1:0-86760 GCF_041447265.1 Microbulbifer epialgicus | reverse complement strand
CTTGTGTTTGATGATGCGATCATTAGTATGGATCATGGGGTTTATCCTTGGTTTTGCTTTTAGATTTAGGCACCTTCATCAAAACTGGTAAACCCCTCTTTTTCAAGAGGATGTGTCAGATTTGGTCTGAACTAATCCACCTTATTGTCAAGAAAACTGAAATTGCAAGATATTTTATTTCATCTGGTAACCCGCTAGCTAAATCCATATTTTGGCTTTCTGCGAAGGCTATTTCATCTATACCAATATTCCATCGCGCTTTTATGAAGCAATGGACTGCTATTTGACTATTCACTAGCGCATACCGTACGCATAAACCGAGTAAACTAATTTGCCCACATAAATCGCTAATCCAACACATCCTTTGTTGGAGCCAATTCTTGTTGAATTGATGCCTGATATTGTTAAAATAAGCTTGAAGTAAAAACGCAAAAGCTAGAAGCAATCATTCCTGATTCCTATCCTTATATAAGTTCTAATCAGTAAGTTCACTTATTTTCGGTTCTGTATATCAAGTCAAGCTTGCTTTTAATTTGCCGTAGTATACATGGCATTCTGGAGGCGGGTGTTGTCAAGTAACTTTAGAGAAATTATCGATAAGCCCACTTTTTTTGGGGCGCTAACACTGTTGCTGCTAGTGACAGCCCCACTCGTGCTCTATCCGGAAGTAGGTGCAGCCTGGGTTTTAGTTGCCAAGGGCTTTGTCACCGACAAGCTTGGGGTCTTTTACCTGGCACTGGGGGTTGGAGCAATACTGTTTATGGTCTACATCGTGTTCAGCGATATAGGTCAGATAAAGCTCGGCACCCCGGAAGAAAACCCAGAGTTTTCCACACTTTCTTGGGCCTCTATGCTCTTCTGCGCCGGCATAGGGGCATCCATTCTCTACTGGTCCATGGTTGAGTGGATCTACTATTACCAAGCTCCGCCTTTCCAAGTGGAAGGCGGTACGCCCGAAGCGGCACGCTGGGCCGTAGCCTATGGGATTTTTCACTGGGGGCCGCTCGCCTGGTCTATTTATTTGATTCCCGCGCTACCCATTGCCTATTTCTACTACGTACGTAATCACAGCGTATTGAAGATCAGCGAAGCGCTGATGCCAGTTTTAGGAGAACAGCGGGCCCAGGGCGGCATCGGCAAACTGATTGATGTGTTGTTTGTATTTGGCATGCTGGGTGGCGGTGCAACCACTTTGGGCATAGCTGCGCCGCTGATCACTCAGGGGGCCCATGAGCTTCTTGGCGTGCCCACGGGGCTCGGCACACAGATTACTGTGTTGATGATTTGCACATTGATATTTGGCTATAGCGCTTTTGTAGGCCTGAAAAAGGGTATCCGGGCGCTCTCAAATGTGAATATGTGGCTCTCGATCGCTCTGCTTGTTTTTGTTTTCCTTGTTGGCCCCACTTTGTTTATGCTGAATACGGGTCTGGATGCCCTGGGACGGGTACTGGACAACATTTTCCATATGGCATCCTGGACTGAGCCTTTCGCTGAATTTGAGCAGTTTCCGGATACACACTTCCCTCAAGACTGGACCATCTTTTACTGGGCCTGGTGGTTGGTGTTCGCACCCAGTGTTGGTTTGTTTATCGCGCGTATTTCTCGGGGTAGAACAATCAAGGCGATGGTGGTTGGCTCTATTTTCTTTGGTACCCTGGGTTGCTTCCTGTTCTTTATGGTACTGGGGAATTACGGTGTATACCTGCAGTTCTCTGGTGAACTGGATGTAGTGCAGGTATTAAACGAGCAAGGAGCAACAGCGGCGATATTCTCCATGCTCAAGACTTTGCCGGGTAGTAAGCTGGTTATTTTGGTTTATACCGTGCTTGCCCTGATCTTTACCGCAACCACTTTCGACTCAATATCTTATATCCTTGCTGCAGTAGTACAAAAGGAGGTTGATGAGGAGCCGGCACGTTGGAATCGTGTTTTCTGGGCCTTTGCCCTCTCTCTGATGCCAGTTACCCTGATGTTCCTTGGTGGTCTTGATACTTTACAGACCGCCAGTGTAATTGGTGGGGTTCCCCTTCTTGTTGTGGCACTAATGCTGTGTATATCAATTGTAAAAGCCGCACATTATGACTTGCGTTACCAACCCAGTTATGAGGAGAAGGAGATATACATCGAGGACTTCCCTAAAGATGACCCCTGGACCAAAGAGGGGGATTGGCAAATACCCACCCATGCCTCCCATGGCGTGTCACATGATGATAAACCTCATATAGAGGGTGATCCTGGAAGTCATCCGTCACGTCTTTAGACCGAAGGAATACACCGGTAGGGCTGTAAGGGGTACCTTGAACTAAGGGTGCCCTCAAGTTCCAGTCTACTTTTGGTATTCAAAAGCCTTTCAGTTAACCACCATAAAGCTTGAGTGGGCCATCTTGTTGTACCCCTCAACTCGGATGATGTCTCCGAAGTCCGCTCCTATTAAGTCTTGGCAAGTCGCAAGAAACTCATCCAGTGCATTTGGTGTCCCCTCTAGAAACATTTCTAGACTTTCGTTCGGGGCGTTTCTTGCCCACCCTGAAATACCAAACTTTGCCGCACTTTTTTGAATCTTGTCGGCAAGGTCTGTGAAGATTGCGCCTTCGTCCAGCCTTATATGAATAGACTTTTGAATGGTTTTGGAGTTATTTAGCCCTTCAAATAAAGAGTCTAGCAATGCTCCGGCTACATCCCGTCCAACACCAACGTTTGGATAGTGATGCCAGGCCAGGAAAGGCTTGTAAGTAACATCACTTATCGCCCATTCTTGCTCATCTGGGGATACAGTTATATCTTCTGCAACAATAGTGACTCCAGCAAGATAGGGGTTGAATAATTCAGATATAACATTACCTGCAATTTCACAGAATTTATAGTGAATATCTCTGGTGGCTTCCTGCCACTTATGATTAATACCGAACTCAGTGTCTAGCTTATATCCTTTGTGAATACTTTGAAGCACGGACACTACCTCATTATCTATCAGTGCCAGCCTGTAAACCTTGGAGTAGTCACCGATTTCGGACTCTTTGAAATAAGGGATGTTTTTATACTGTAAAAAGCTCGAAAGAAAACTCTTGTCATTACATATTATGCGAGATACTAGAGAAGTGCTTTCTGGCATACAGCCAAGAAATAGATGTGTTTGATTATTGAATTTGGCAGAAAATACATTTTCATCAATATCCTCAATCGCAATCCCTTTTCGCAAGGCGGCTTGCTTTATAAATTTTATCGAATTTCCGAGTCCTCTAAGTGATGAATGATCATTGATTGAGTAAGAAAAAGGTGGGGCTGGATTGTAATTACCTCTTTGTTTCGCTTGTGCGATTGGGTTTTCTAAAACATATTCTAGCAGCGCTTTTGGGGTGTTTGTTTGAGCGCCATATCCTGGGAATGTTGGAGATGAAATATCTGGGTTTGAGTTAACCTCAAGGACAACGGCAGTACCGCTATCCCTTTCGCTACTTACAATTAAGTCAACGCCCGCTTGCACTATCCCAGGAAATGTTGCGGCTGCTTTTTCAGCAATCTTAAGTATGTTTTCTTCCACATGATCAATATAGTTAACTATTTCACCCCCTACTGTTGCTACGCTTGCTAGCCATACTCGTTCATTGCGCTCGGGGACATAATCCAAAGTAATGCCTTTTCGATCGATTAAATCATATCGATTGATCGGATCATGAACTAGATTTGGATTAAGTTTTCTGCGCTTGTTTTTGTCTTCAATTAACTGCCTAATAGTATTGGTTCCGTCACCGACCACATTAGCGGGGATCCGAACAAATGCCGTAACAGCTTTGCCCCCGATCACCCAAACTCTTAAATCAAATCCATCAATACTTTTCTCAACTATGATCTCTTTGCTATAGGGCGTGGCAAACTCCCACCCCTTAATGAATTCCTCTTCTGTAGATATACCAGTAGTTACACCTCTGGCCATGGAGGCATTATTTGGTTTTATAGCAACCTTGCTGTTGAATTTTTGGAAGTAAGCAAGAGCCTTTTTCATATCTTTGAAAACTTCCCCCTCAGGGACCGGAACCCCATTTGCAACTAGCATCCTTTTTGCAATATTCTTAATTCTTGCACAGTAACTGTGTACGCATGAGCTTGAAGGAGAGTTGCTGAGAAATGGGATTCGTCTTTCTCCATCTATTATTTCATAAATTGATTTCTCATGTGATTTGAATGTGCACCCTAAATTCTCTGCTTCCGCAGTTATAATTGGAAGGCTGAGGTCTCTTGCCTTGATGTTCAGGAATGGTGACTTTGAATAGTCATTTTCAATGTTCAGTATGCGGTTTAGATTCATCTGTTTTTCATCTAACATAACTTAAATACATCCATGTGTTCTTGGTTTATGAGAGGTTGGCTACTTATATTGTCTGAATGTGTTAAGTTCGACAGGTATCGAAATTGCCTTTAACATCCAACGAATTTCCTTCTTCAGCAAAGACCTCCTTGAACCCTATTTCAATAATATCGATTCCATGTTCAAGGTTTTGATCACTTATGGTTAGAGGGCATAGTAGTTTAATTACTTGATCGTCAGCACCACTTGTTTCAATAATCAATCCACGCTCAAAAGCGCACCTAGTGATCTTTCCAGCAAGCTCACCACTTACGCAGTCAATTCCTTGAAACATGCCACGCCCACGTCGGGTAAAGTTGCCACCACCATATTGATTGACGATGCTATCGAGACGGGCTGAGATGTAGTTGCCTTTTCGTAATATGTCTTGTGAGAAGTTGTCGTCTGACCAGTAGTGATCGATTGCTGCTTTCGCAGTAACAAAAGCTAGATTGTTGCCACGAAAAGTCCCATTGTGCTCCCCAGGTTTCCATTGATCTAATTCTGGCTTCATTAATACAAGAGCAATCGGTAGCCCATAGCCGCCAAGAGATTTTGACAAGGTTATAATATCCGGCTCAATTCCCGCATTTTCATAGCTAAAAAAGTCACCTGTGCGGCCACATCCAGCTTGGATATCATCAACGATTAAAAGCAAGCCATGTTTTCTGCAAACAGCCTGGAGATTTCTTAACCACTCTACACTGGCGGTATTGATACCGCCTTCTCCTTGAAGTGTTTCGACAATAACGGCGGCCGGCATACCAATACCACTACTGGAATCTGATAGTGTCTTATCAAGGTAATCGGTAGTGTCGATATTTTTGCCAAGGTAGCCGTCATATGGCATACGGTGTGTACCGTTCAGGGTGACACCTGCGGCATCTCTGTGATAAGAGTTTCCTGTTGCTGCGAGAGCGCCAAGGCTTACCCCGTGAAAGCCATTGGTAAATGTAACAATCATTTGGCGCCCGGTAACCTTGCGGGCAATTTTCATGGCAGCTTCTACTGCATTTGTCCCTGTAGGTCCAGTGAATTGGACTACATAGTTCATATTCCTGGGTTTTAAGACTATGTCATTGAAAGCTTGTAGAAACTCACCTTTTGCTTTGGTGTGCATATCCAAACTGTGTGTGATGCCATCTGTTTGAATATAAGCCAGCAAAGTTTCTTTGAATAATGTGTTGTTGTGCCCATAATTGAGGGCGCCGGCACCAGACAAGAAATCTATATATTCATTTCCCTCCTGATCCCAAAGTAACTCATTCTTTGCGCGACAAAACACCTTTGGAAAGGATCGTGCATAGCTTTGCACTTCCGATTCAACATCATCGAAAATCTTCATTCCGTACTCTTAATGAAGTTTGGCTATCCAAGTGAGTGTAGTGGGTCAACAACTATAAATAATTGTTTGTAGTGTAAGATTGCCACCCTATACAACGCTAAATGACACTTTAAGCTTTTATAGCATGCGTGAAATTTATCTATAGGAAAAAACCATCTAGGTTAACCGATACGCATTAGTGATTTGGTGCAAAATTCCACGCATAGGATATTCTTGGCTGGTTACTTTCGTATATGCCTGTAAAGCGCATTCCTGGCAGGTATTCTTTCCTTCTGACCCAGTAGTATTACATATCAAACGCATTGAATATCCTATCGACACAATACTTTCTAAGATGGGCGATATCATTCATATCGGCTTTCTCTTCGAAGCACTGGTTGACCTGAATTACAAAATGATTAAATAATGCTTTTGCATCCTTTAAAGGCAGGGCAACTAGTTGTTCAATAAACTGACGTGAGCCTATTTGAAAGTGCATATAGTCAATTGGCATATTCCAATCCCCGCCCCAAACCACAAAACCATGCTTGGCAAATACTGTGGTCACCTTTTCAGACATGCCCGCACGAACCGGCTTTCCAACTCGGTACTTTGCTCGATTTAGATAACCCTCTGTGGCACTTTGGGGTATTAATATTGCCTTTGAAGATTTTTTGATATAGAAGTATGGGTTTTGTAGGGGATTAATATCTATTGCAGCCCCATAGGCGTGCTCAGACCACTTGTCTCCATCAGTGATTGGTCGAGAGTCAAAGGCAAGGGAGTTATTCATGTTTTCTGTTAATCGCTCTTTTTTGCTGAAGTATTCAATCGGAATTGCAGACTTTATCGGAAACTTCAGCTGATAAAGCTCCTCAAATAGAGATAACACCTCATCCGCCACAACATCGAGCACGATGAGAGCCCCATTAGGGCGAGGACGGGACGCATCATTCAATTCATCGCTGGGTTTATTCATCATATAAACTGCATTAGTTTTCAGCTCATTTTGATGACCAAGATCAGTATTAATATTTGATTGATCTCCCGTAAGTGGATAGAAATTGAACACTACTTTCTTTAGTCTTTCACAGCCGATAGGGGAGTCACTTCTGATAACTTTCCGGTAGAGCATTAGCTCGCATTCCCTTTGAGAAATATTATAAACACCTATCTGTGGCTCAGGGTGAAAGTCATCGATATCAATATCACTTAAAGGGTTTTTAGAGCATGCATAAAGCTCTAAAGTAATAATAAGAACCACAGTGCATTTGAATATGTTAGCTCTTTGTTCAGTCAAATTAAGCGTCACTTTCAATGCCTTTCAACGATATTTGGTTTTTATGCGTTTATATAAATATGTGAATACATTTTGAATTGTATACGGCTACCCTAGGGGACGTGAAAGGTACTTTAAGTGAGGCAGCTTAATAGCTCATCCAGGCGCCTTAACATTCACCTATGAGGAATTATATCAATTTTGGCGTTTTTTATCTCAGTTAATTGATCCTGAGGGCTTATAAAATCTAACTATTCATAATAGCGCCTCAGCAATGGTCAATAAGGGGAAATTTTTGCTGAACAAAGAATCGAGAAAGGTTATAGATAAGTCTACATTTTACGGCTCGCTTATACTGTTATTAGTGGCGACAGTGCCGTTGATCCTATTTCCCGAAGTTGGCTCTGTGTGGCTGTTGGCAGCGAAAGACCTGATAACAGAAAAATTAGGTGTCTTTTACCTCTTGCTTGGCATAGGGGCATTGTTATTTGTGTTGTATATCGCCTTTAGTGATATCGGCCGGATAAAGCTTGGTGGCCAAAAGGGAAGGCCTGAATTCTCGACTATATCCTGGGCTGCTATGTTGTTCAGCTCTGGTATTGGCGCATCGATTTTGTACTGGTCGATGGTTGAGTGGATCTACTATTACCAACAGCCGCCATTCCAGGTAGAGGCAAATACTGCCGAAGCCGCTCGCTGGGCGGTTTCTTACGGCATCTTTCACTGGGGGCCGTTAGCCTGGTCAATTTACCTGATTCCCGCACTACCTATCGCGTATTACTACTATGTGCGCCAGCACAGGGTACTTAAGTTAAGTCAGGCGTTAGAGCCAGTGCTGGGGGAGGGGAGAGCCAATGGGGTCACTGGCAAGCTTATCGATATCTCTTTGGTATTTGGCATACTCGGGGGTGCCGCTACGCGACTAGGTATTGCTACGCCGCTGATTACCCTGGGGTTACATAAATTATTTGGCATACCTGCAGGGCTGGGAACTCAGGTGGGCGTACTTGTGCTCTGTGTACTGCTATTTGGCTACAGTGCTGTTGCTGGATTTAAACGGGGAATAAGTGCACTCTCCAATATTACGATTTTACTCGCCTTGGCTTTATTGTTCTTTGTATTTGTTGCAGGTCCAAGCTTGTTTATGCTCAATAGTGGGCTGGATTCTCTGGGCAGGGCTATACATAACTTTCTACAGATGGCTACATGGACAGAATCTTTCTCCCACTTCAAGCAATTTCCCAACTCCCGTTTTCCTCAGGAGTGGACAGTGTTCTATTGGGCCTGGTGGCTGGTATTTGCGCCAAGTATAGGGCTTTTTATTGCGCGCATCTCCCAGGGTAGGACTATCAAGGAAATGATCCTTGGATCAATATTTTTCGGGACTCTCGGATGCTTCTTGTTTTTTATGGTGCTGGGCAATTACAGCGTTTATGTGCATTTCTCGGGTGAGCTGGATTTGGTAAATACACTGAATCATGGAGGTGCCAATGCGGCGATCTTTGCCATTCTGGATACTTTGCCGGCGAGTCAGTTAGTTGTACTGCTATACACAGTGATAGCATTGGTTTTCACAGCCATCACTTTTGATTCCATATCTTATATTCTCGCTGCAGTTGTGCAAAAAGAGGTTAATGGCGAGCCACTTCAGTGGAATCGGATTTTCTGGGCATTTGCCTTGACAATAATGCCAATTGCATTGCTAGTTATCGGCGGGCTGGAGGCTCTGCAGGCCGCGAGTATCATTGCCGGTGTTCCCTTACTGCTAATCGCACTTCTACTGTGTATCTCAATCGTCAAAGTAGCTCGGTATGACTTGGGTTTCCATCCGGCTCTGCCTGAGAAGGAAATAGTTTTGGAGGGACTGCCAGAAGGGGAGCCTTGGAGTGCAAATAGGGAGCCAGGGCGAGAGGAGGTAATGATGGATGCTGAGAAGACTGATTGAGGGAGTGAAGGGGAGCTGCCTTGGGAGTTGGTCAGTATAAAATACCGGGGCCACTTTAGGCCCCGGTTTGGGCTCTCAATTTAAAGGCTGAAAGTACGAGCAACAGAGAAGACGATGCGTTCGTCAGCAGTATCCCAATCGAGATTAGTATTCTCGGCAGCAATATTAAAGTCGAAACCGTTCCAGGAGGTCATGTACTCTACTCGGTAGTGGTTATAGGCATCATCGTTGCCCCAGGACCACTTGTCCTTATCCGTTGAAGTTGAGCGGTCAACACTCAGGCGAAGGTCATGGCCATCTGCAAGTTCAAAGGTATGGGCCAGCATCATAATATAGTGACCGCCGCCCTGGCCAAAGTAGTCCCAGCTGTACCAGCCATTAACTTCGGATGTACCCAGGGAAGAGCTGTATCCCAGCTTGGCGTAGGCTTCTGGATAGGCGTACTCATCGGAAACGCTGTCACCATGGTATGTGTAGTAAGCGGCTCCAACATCCAAGCTCACTTTGTCATTGAGTTGCAGGAACTTACCGGCATAAAAATCCCATTCGAGGTTAGTGTCATCTTCACCACCAAAATCCACATTGGACGCCCAGGTGCCGATATACCATCCGTTATCGAAGCCGTAGTCCAAGCTCGCCTGCAGTGCCGGGTCATTTTGGGTCTGGCTGACACCGTTGAAAGTGTAATCGGTGGTTAGGTTAACAGTAGAAGACAGTTCCGCTTGGGATTGCTGGGCAAGTACTAGCAGCGAAGCACAAGTCAGTGCAGAAAGTTTCAACGTTGATTTCATTGTTAAATTACCGTTTATTTATAATTTGTAGCCCCCGCCCAAGTGGGCAGGGGAGTTCCAACAGTTAGCTCGCCAGTTCGATCTTGTTAAAGTCGATTTTGTTTTCTTTAGGTGAGGAGTCGATAGCTGCTACCGCTCTGAAGCGCTTGACCAGGATGTAACCCAGGCAGCAGAAGAAAATGCCAATTACCAGGGCACCGATCCATTGGATTTGCAGGAAGTCCAGCTTGAACAACAGGGTGAGCAGGCTCATCGCAGCCAAGTTGAGCACAAAGTATTTCCACTTGCCCAAGCGCGCAACGGTCATGCCCAGGTTGTCGGTGTACAGCCGGATCAGGGAGTCCAGCGAGTTGATTACAAAGGTGATGCCCACGATAACCATGGCCATGTTATAGAAGCCGCTGGTATCCAGGCCTTGGCTGGAGTAGTAGTAGAGCACGGTGAACCAGAGTGCGATGGGGATGGATGGGAATATCAACATCGCCGCCAGCACTTGGTAAGTGCGCAGGCCGCCCACAAAGCGGGAGGTAAACTGGCCGATCATAATGCTCCAGGCAAACCACCAGAACAGGTAGAACTCGTGGTAGTCATTTAGCGGCAAAACGAACTGGTGGATATTGCCAAAGTAACCACCGAGTAAAGCGAAGGTGGAAGCAAAATCACCTACGCTGCCGTTTTCACCGGTAAAGGCGCCTAACCACATTACTGCAATCAGGCCAATGAACATCCATGTGGTCGCCAAGCTGAGGAAGCGTACATAGCGCAAGCTGGTGGATGAGTAGACCGCAGCGGCGATCACTGCAAATACGATTAAGTAGAAGGTGCCAACAATGGTTTCGCCATCGCCAACTTGCGGCAGGTACCAGGGCAGGTTGCTGAGCAGTAAATAGGCGGTAAAGGCGCAGGTGCCGATAATCACTACATTGTTGATCAGTTTTACTGGACCCAACTCAAAGAATTTAACTTTGGGCTCGATAATGCAGAAGTAAAAACAGGTAAGGAAGTAGAAGCCCCAGATCAGGAAGGCCCAAAAACCAAACTCAATCGCGAGTGCGTTGGTGAAGCCGTATTCTGGGTTTGCGGTTAGGTCTGCGTAGCCACCGAACTCGGTGAGGGGGAACATGATAAGGCCTACATCGAGGCCGGAGGTGAAAAGGATCGCTATAAAAGTGAAGGTTTTGACCGGGGTCACCCCGACCATCTTCACATTTCCCCATTTTATCAGCGAGAAAATTATTGCCGTGAAGGTAAACAATAATCCCGCGGAAAGCCAAGCTGTCATGCTGAGTCTCCAGCTAGTTATTGGTATGTCGGCGCCCCCAAAAGGGCATTGCTGTGCGAGATTTGACTATCCCCGTCGCGTTTGAAGGGGGCAGTCAAATCTCTGCCAGAGCGCCGACGTAAATTCAGCTCACTGAGCGCGCAGGGCGGCCAGGTCGCTGAGTGCTGGTAGCCTTGGTCGCTACCGGTGCCTCGGAGGGCGCCAATACGGGGCGCCCTAAAATCAGGTCCGCAGCCCGCTCCGCCACCATAATGGTGGGCGCATTCAGGTTGCCGTTGGGAATGGTTGGAAAGATGGAGGAATCTACAACTCTCAAGCCCTGTAAACCGTGTACACGGGTTTCTGGGTCTACCACTGCCATTGCATCGGTACCCATCTTGCAGGAGCAGGATGGGTGGTAAGCACTCTCGACGGATTCCCGTACGAAAGCGTCAATTTGCTCATCAGTCTGGATATCGGTGCCGGGCTGGATTTCATCGCCTCGGTATTCGTCGAAAGCCGGCTGATTGATAATCTCGCGAGTCAGTCGCACACAAGCGCGGAAACCCTCAATATCCTCTTTCTCCTGCAAATAATTAAACAGGATAGAAGGGGATTGCTTGGGATCGCTGCTCACAACTTTGATCCTGCCGCGACTCTTTGGCTTGTTGTGCCCGATATGCACCTGGAAACCGTGGCCATCGAAAGCTTCCTGACCGTCATAGCGCATCGCTGCCGGCAGGAAGTGGTATTGCAGGTCCGGCCACTCCACATTTTCTTTTGAGCGAATAAAACCGCAGGACTCGAAATGGTTGGTGGCTCCGAGACCATCCTTCTTCAGTATCCAACGAGCGCCGATCAGGAATTTATTCCAGGGGTCGAGTTTGCCATTCAGGGAAATCGGCTGGTTGCAGCGGAACTGGAAATAGAACTCCAGGTGGTCCTGCAAGTTTTGGCCGACGCCGGAGAGTTCGTGTTGGAGTTCGATACCGGCTTCTGCCAGTGTGTTGGGATCTCCGATTCCGGAGAGCTGAAGAAGGTGAGGGGAGCCGATGGGACCTGCGCTGAGGATGACTTCCTGCCGCGCCTTGAACTCCAGGATCTTTCCCTTGCGTTCAAGTTTGATTCCGACTGCCCGTTTACCTTCCAGAATCACCTTATGCACAGTGGCGTGGGTCAATACTGTCAAATTGGGACGTTGCATTGCCGGTTTCAGGTAGGCGTTGGCGGTAGACCAACGCTTTCCATCTTTTACCGTCATATGCATGGGGCCAAAGCCCTCTTGCTGCTCACCGTTGTAATCTGCGGTGTAGTCGTAGCCAGCTTCTTTGCCAGCTTCGATAAAGGCTCCATAAAGGGGGTTGGCCATTTCATTGCCGTTATTGACCCCCAGAGGACCTTCGTCGCCACGGTAATCGTCACCGCCGAAAGCCCAGGTCTCAGAGCGTTTAAAGTAGGGCAGACAGTGCGCATAGTCCCAGCCTTCGGCGCCGTGCTGTGCCCACTCATCAAAGTCTTTGGCGTGCCCGCGCACGTAAACCATCCCGTTAATCGAGGATGAACCCCCGAGCACCTTGCCTCTGGGGCAATGCATGCTGCGGTTGTCCAGGTACGGCTCTGGCTCGGTCATAAACTGCCAGGCGTACTTGTCGGTATTCATGGGAATAGATAGTGCGGTGGGCATCTGGATAAAGATGCTGCGATCGCTACCCCCGGTCTCTACCAGGAGGACTTTTTTATCTTCCTGGGCAGACAGGCGGTTGGCCAGAACGCAACCGGCAGAGCCGGCGCCGACAATGATGTAGTCAAACTCACTCATACAGGGTACCGCTTAAAATGGACTTTCCAGTGGTGCCAGGCCCACATATACCGCTTTTAGCTGGGTGTAGTGGTTCAGGGTCGCAAGTCCATTTTCGCGTCCGATTCCGGATAACTTGTATCCGCCCACCGGCATTTCTGCCGGCGAAGCACCGTAGGCATTGATCCAGCAGATACCCGCTTGCATCTGGTGGATCACACGGTGGGCGCGAGTGATATCACGGGTAAATACGCCGGCTGCCAGGCCCAAACGGGTATCGTTAGCGCGGCGGATCACCTCGTCTTCATCATCAAAGACCAGTACTGACATTACCGGGCCGAAGATCTCTTCGCGGCAAATGGTCATATCGTCATGACAGTCGGTGAATACGGTGGGAGCAACGAAGTAACCGTTAGGTGAATTCTCTGGGGAGAGGGTGTGGCCGCCGCAGAACAAGGTCGCGCCTTCCTCTTTGCCCTTGCTGATGTAGTCCATCACCAGTTGCTGGTGCTTGGCAGAAATCAGGGCGCCGAAGTTGGTGTCCGGATTCATCGGATCACCGGCAATAATATTTTGCTCAACGCGCTCTTTCAGACGAGCGAGGAACTGATCGTGGATGCTGCGGTGTACAAATACCCGGGTACCGTTAGTGCAGATTTCGCCCTGGGTGTAGAAGTTACCCAGCATGGCAGCAGAAACGGCTTGCTCCAGGTCGGCATCATCAAAGATCACTAGCGGGGACTTGCCTCCCAGCTCCATGGTGACTTCTTTCAGGTTGGAAGCCGCTGCGGCCATTACTTTCTTGCCGGTACCCACTTCGCCGGTAAAGGAAACCTTGGCGACATCCGGGTGGTTAGTCAGCCAGGCACCCACGGCGCCATCGCCCTGGATTACGTTGAAGACACCCGGGGGCATGCCCGCTTCAATAAAGAGTTCAGCCAACTTCAAAGCACCTTTGGGGGTCTCTTCGGAAGGCTTGAAGATCATGGCGTTACCGCAGGCCAGGGCCGGGGCGGCTTTCCAGCAGGCGATTTGTAAGGGGTAGTTCCAGGCACCGATTCCAGCGCAGATGCCCAGGGGCTCGCGGCGGGTGTAATAGAAGTCATCACCGACTTGCTGCTGATTGCCCTCAATGCCTGCGGCCAAGCCGGCAAAGAATTCTATGGAGTCGGCCCCAGTCACCACGTCGACAACACTGGCTTCCTGCCAGGGCTTGCCGGTGTCAGCAACCTCTATTGCTGCAAGCTCATCGTTGCGCTCGCGCAACAGTGCTACCGCTTTAAGCAGGATGCGACTGCGTTCGACCGGCATCATAGCTGACCACTGGGCAAAACCACGCTTGGCGCTCTCGATGGTTTCTGCGAGTACCTTCTCGTCGGCAACCTCAACCTGATAGCTGACCTCGTTGGTAGCCGGGTTATATACATCAAAGCACTCGCCGCTCTCATTCGACAGGTAGCGGCCGTCTACAAAATTCCGTTGTTTGTCCAGTGACATCTGTCTCTCCATACTGATCTGTCTCTCCATACTGCTTTAACAGAGGGTCAGTCGGTTGTTTGTCGGCGATGGGGCAGGGGGCAAAACTGGAAATGGCCGTCCCGTGGACCTTTGGTCATCGCAAAAAAAAAGGGGCCGGCCTGATGTAGACGTTTGTCCCATATTGTCAGATTCCAGCCCGGGCCCGACGGTCAAATATCAGGCGATATGACACAAAATGTAACATATTTTTAATTTGAGCTCTAATGGTTAGTACTCAATGCAATTGAGGTAGGTCACTTTGGGGAGACTTATATTCTCGTAAAAGCGTAGTAGTGCCGGCCATTTCCCTCCCTTAAATGGTCTCGTGTAGGTCAAAAATCTTATTTGAACTCTATGAAAGTTCTGGTTAAATTTTCACCAAAAATCTAGCTGGAAGTCACAACAGTGAGATAAGTCAAAATTTATGGGGACCTGAATTGAGGTCAGTTGGGCTGGGTATCAGGTTCACAAATACCCCAGGGAAATCCAGCACTGGCGAAGGTTCGTATCATTATTTTTCCACGAACACCTCAAAAGATCTTAGCGATTGCTAGAGGCATCTATATAATCCCGCGATTCGCCCTGATTTCGCGATTGAGAGGTAGTTTTGAACAGCATTGAACAGGTGTTAGTTGCCTTACGCCGTGTAATACGAGCAACAGACTTGCACTCGAGGCATCTAGCCAAAACCACAGGGTTGACTGCTCCACAGGTTTTGTTGCTACAAACTATTCGAAATAAGGGTGAAGTGACTATTGGTGAGTTGGCCAATGAAGTCAGCCTTAGCCAGGCAACAGTGACCAATATATTGGATCGCCTTGAGAAAAGAGGGTTTGTCTATCGCCAGCGCTCACAGTCAGATAAGCGCAAAGTGCACGCCTACCTCACAGAGCAGGCCGCTGAAACCCTGAGAGACGCCCCAATCCCCCTACAGGACCAGTTTACTCGCCAGTTTGGTGACCTAAAAGATTGGGAGCAAAGCATGATTATTGCTTCGTTGCAGCGGGTGGCCCAAATGATGGATGCCCAGCATATCGATGCATCCCCGGTACTGGATATCGGTGTATTGGATCGCCAGGGGGCTACCATGGATAAGCCTAACGCAGCTTTAGATTATCCTGACAATCCTGATTCTGCCGATAAAAAGAGCGCCGAAAAACACAACCAAATTGATGGTATTTAACTGGCTTCTGGGGGTAAGTAGCCCTTCAAATTTTTTTATTTGAGCCCAAATTGGTACTTGCTCGGCGAAACTCCAATCCAGCGCTTAAAGGCCTTACCAAACGCGCTTTCATCGGAAAACCCCAGCGCCATCGCTATCTCGGAATTAGTGCGGTTCCCTTCTTTTAGCCACTGCTTGGCGTAATGACTGCGAACCTCATCCTGAATTGCTCGGAAACTAACCTGTTCTTGTTGCAGCTTGCGGCCCAGATGCCGAGGGCTAATACAGAGATGCTGGGCCACCTGCTCCCGTGTTAATTCGGGCATCTGCTGTAGTAAAAGAGACACTTTTCGGTGCAGGGCCTTTTCTGCAAGCGCTTGTAGAAGGGCATCGGCTTTGGGCTTTAAACAGCCCACGACCTCTTGGTCAGCGGCAACTAAGGGCAGAGCCAAATCTCTAGCTGGGAATCGGATCGCCGAAACCGGCGCGCTAAACACCACTTGTGTTTGCAGCAGCTCTTCATACTGTTGTTGTACGGTAAGGCTGGGAGCGGGATAAGCTAAAAGAAGTCTGTGAGTGCGAAATTTCCCTGCAGTCATGCTTAGGGTTTGTGCGATGCAAGCAGCCAATACGGTTTCTACACGGATTTGTGCACAGCTTAGAAAATTGGGGTGATAACAAAGGTCCGCAGTAAACGCCCCGCGGCGCAATTCAAAGTGACCACCTTCACCCAGAAGCGGATGGTAGGCAATCAACTGGTCAATGGTCGCGCCAAGATTTTGTTGGGTCATTAGCAAATAACCCACCAGCCCTATCTGATCGGCCTGCATGGCAAGCCCGAGTTTTATCCCGAGAAGTGGATCCCTGTGTGCATCGGTTACTGCCTCCCAAAGATGTTCTTGCAGGTCGATCGGGATACGTTCTTGCTGGTTTATTTGGGACAGAATCTTCCTTGCTCCCTTGGGCATAGAGAGATCTAAGCTGAACAATGCCTGTATCAGGGCTCTGGTATAGCTTAGATTGACGCTTCGGTGGTCACCTGAATCCATCTAGATTGTCCTGAATTAACCAGCGTTTGCCCGATAATGACAATCTGTTATGAATTTGTCACGGTATATTCTTTGCGCCTTAGTGATTATTTGATTGGATAACCGGCGGGAAGTGACAATGAAACCCTATGCAATTATTGGTGCGGGCCCCATGGGGCTGTGCACTATGCGGAACTTGCGCAAACTCGGTATTCCTTGTATTGGATTTGAAATACACAGTGATGTGGGAGGTCTGTGGGATATCGAAAGTCCTACCAGCACAATGTATGAGTCCGCACATCTAATTTCCTCTAGGAAAATGACGGAATTTGCCGAGTTTCCAATGGAAATGGGCGTTGCCGATTATCCGAGCCATAGGGAGATGCACAATTATTTTCGAGCCTACGCACGAAAATTCGGCCTCTACAACCACTATGAATTTGAGACAGAGGTTGTAAAGTGTGTGCGTAGCGGAAAGGAGTGGCTAGTAACAACACGTAGAGGGGGCCAGGAACAAACGCGCCTATTTACCGGGTTACTTATCGCTAGCGGTACTTTACATCACCCGAATCAGCCTGAGCTACCAGGCCAATTTACCGGCGAGCAAATACACTCTGCGCAATATAGATCTCCTGAGATTTTTACTGGGAAAAACGTTCTATTGATTGGCTGCGGTAATAGTGGAGCGGATATCGCTGTAGATGCTGTGCATAGGGCAAAGGATGTAGATATTAGTCTGCGTCGGGGTTACCACTTTCTGCCTAAGTTTATTGCCGGCAAACCAGTCGACCAGCTGGGCCGTAAACTTAAGTTACCCCTTTTCCTCAAACGGCGAATTACTAAGGCGCTGATTAAATTTTCTTTCGGGCGCCCAGCTCAGTATGGATTGCCTGAACCTGACTACCAATTATTTGAATCCCATCCAGTGGTTAACTCTCTACTGTTACATCACATTGGTCATGGGGATATTCATCCCAGACCAGATATCTTATCAGTACATGGAAATAGAGTGTGCTTCTTAGATGGTAAACACCGTGAGTATGACCTGATCGTGCAGGCCACCGGCTACCAATTGCAATACCCATTTATAGACAGTAGTGAGCTGAACTGGAGCGGCCATGCGCCGAGCCTGTACTTGAATGTGTTTCATCCAGAGTCAGACAACCTTTTTATGATGGGCATGGTTGAGGCGACAGGTCTAGGCTGGGAAGGGCGCAACAAACAGGCGGAACTTGTCGCACTGTATATACACCAGCTAGCCGCTGGGGCGCCATCTGCCAGCCGATTCAGGGCGGTAATCAAGCAAAGAGCGGCGATACGCACCGACGGCGGCATGCGATATCTTGATCTTAAACGTATGGCCTACTACGTACATAAGGACTCTTATTTAAAAGCCCTCAGAATTCATAAAGCAGATTTGCAAAAGGATATACTGCCACGGGTAGCGTCTTATCAGACTGGTAGTTCAGAAGTGACTTCTTGATTGGGGCCTCGGGATGATAAAGCGAGTTTTAATTACAGGAGCCGCAGGTTATATAGGTCACCAGCTTGGGGAAAGGCTGAGCAAGCGGTTTCCTGTTATCGGGATCGATATTCGCACAAGAGGTGCGAGTTTTCCGATTCTTGTAAAAGATATCTGTGATGTGACCCTTGGGGAGCTGATGCGGGCAGAGTCCATTATTCATGTGATTCACCTGGCATCGGTAATGGCAACGGGGCGAAATCAGCGGGCCGAATATCGCACTGATGTGGAGGGAACTAAAAATGTACTGAATGCTTGCCTCTACGCAGGGGTTGAGCATATCACCGTCACGAGCAGCGGTGCAGCCTATGGTTATCACCCCGATAACCCTTCTAGTATCAATGAGTGCCATCCACTACGAGGTAATCCAGAATTTGGTTATTCCAACAATAAACGTAAAGTTGAGAAATTGTTGGAGGAGTTTCGGGAGAAGCATCGACACCTAAAGCAGCTAATATTTCGTGTTTCTTCCGTGTTGGGGGCTGAGACCAATAATAAGATCAGCGCACTATTTAGCCAGAGGGCTATTCTGGACCCTGGCGGCCACAATTCACCGTTTGTTTTTATTTGGGACCAGGATGTCATCCGCGCACTAGAATTTGGAGTGGACGTTGGGGCCAACGGCATTTTTAATTTGGCTGGAGATGGCTCCCTTAGCCCATGGGAAATTGCTCAAATTTTAAGTAAGCCCCTCATTCGGCCACCGACGTGGTTGATCAAGGTTGTTCTTCGGCTAGGTTACAGCCTCCACTTAACGAATACCCACCCCGCGCAAGTGACCTTTTTACAATACAGACCTGTTCTCGATAATCACCGCCTAAAAGAGGTGCTAGGTTTTTTTCCAGAAAAAACTTCTGAAGAGGTCTTTCAACTGTTCGCAGAAAAGGCCCTTGGCATAATTCCGACATCGAACAATCCTCAAGTACTTTTGGGGAAGAGCTAAAATGGCTTCGCAACAGCTTGAAGATCCGAAAAAAGTTTTCGTGATTACCGGCGCAGCAGGGGGCTTGGGTTGGGCAATTACTGACTGCCTCGCCAGTAAGTTTACTGCTGAACTTGCTCTAGTAGATATTGAAACTAATGCACTACGTCATCGCCAAATGCAGCTTAAGGCTCGCGGGATTAAAGCCCGAATATTCGTAGCAGATCTGTCAAACAGCGAGGCTGTAGAAAGGCTGGTGGGGTCCCTAAGCAAACAATATCTAAGAGTTGATCTGCTGGTAAACAACGCAGGGATCACACACCGCAGCCTCTCCACTCAAACTTCCAGTGTTGTGATCCGAAAGGTGATGGCCGTCAATTACCACGCTCCGGTAGAGCTGGCTCAAGGGCTGTTTGCAGAACTGAAAGCTGCTTCTGGCTGTGTAGTGAATATCTGCTCAATGGCAGGCTGGATGCCTGTGTTGGGGCGTGCAGGCTATTGTGCGGCAAAGAGTGCTCTACACCAGTACTTCGAAACATTTCGTGAGGAGGTACGTCAAGATGGGGTTCGCGTACTGATGGTTTACCCAAATTTCCTGGCAACAACTATTGAGCAAAATGCTTTAGCGGGTGACGGTCGGAAGGCCAAGCACCAACGAAGCACAGTGGGAGCTGTGCGCAGCCCTGAGTGGATGGCCGTGAAAATCGTTGTAGCCTTGGAGCAGGGGAGAGAGCGGTGGTTTCCTAAGGACTTAAGTTTGATTGGTGCACTATTGTACAGACTGGCTCCAACGATATTTCTCAGGCAAATGGTGAAAAATTTCCAATTAGAGCTAGGATCGACTCGTCAGCAATAGCTCCCAGGCAAAGCGTATAAGGCCCCTGGTACTGCTTAAAAAGTACGCCCTCGCCCTGAGAAATTCTTAATATTTCAACTATAGCCATTCTCTTCTAATTCCGACTTGGGCAACCGCTTGCAGCTATGGACAAGGGGTAATCACAAATGTTAGTATCGGATGGAACGGTTTAAAAGCCCAGTTTTTATTTTAGTCCAACTCGTAGTTTTAGTCATAATCCTTCGTTCTGCCTCTTTTAAAATCTCAGTTTTTTGCCCGCTCAACCAACTGGTCAATCTAAAGTACATTTATTACATTCAGGATAATTATTATGTCTAACACAACTACTGGTACTGTTAAGTGGTTCGACGAAGCAAAGGGTTTTGGTTTCATCGCGCAGAAGTCGGGTCCCGATGTATTCGCACACTTCAGCAATATTGCCAGCACTGGCTTTAAAACATTGCAGGAAGGACAAGCTGTAGAGTTTACAGTTACCCAGGGCGCCAAAGGCCCGCAAGCAGAAAATATCATTTGCCTTTAAGGTTCAAAACATTATTTGGTTTTAGATAATGTTTTTACGTCGCCCTCACTATTATTAGCATGAGGGCGATGCTGTGAAACGACACACTGCTGCACGAATAGACGTCAAGTCTTTTCGATGTTAGATACTATTTAAACTGCATTTTACCTAGAAGTTCCAACAACTTGACAATGTGGGTATGGGCATTCAGCTTATTTTACTCACATCCTCCGATATTTAGTGCAGGATCTCTAAATCTTTAATAGGCTAACAATAAATCGATCGTCCAGAAGCGCACACCGAGTTTCATTGGCGCTGACCGGTCAAATCGTATGTGAAATTGAACGTTACTTAAAATAAAAAGTTTGGGCAATATTTAAGTTTGATTTGGCATGGATTTTTGGTTGCCATTTGTACCAATCAGTTGCTCCAAAATTTTTAAGCATCAAGGGTAGGGGCGCTATATCTCGCCCCCCCTTTGCTCTAAGTTGTACAGCCAGCAGCAGGCCGAGCACTTATTAAATACGCTCCCGCTAGCCGAGAGATTAGCGAGCGGAGAGTAGGACATAGCGGTACTGAGCGCCCCTACAGATCGGGGCACTCAGATCAACCCACCTGTCACGAATCCCCCCAGTTTTTGAAATACCCTTTAATGATTTTTTTCCAGAAACCTTCTATCAATTATTGCATTTTTTACATAAATCTTCTCTCCGCTAAATCCCTGTGGTAATGGTTTATTACCAAGAATATCCCCATAAACAGCACTTATTCCTCCTCGTGGCGAAAGAGTAGGGATTTCAAGTTTTAACTGTTTTAAAAGTTCGCCTCCGTGTTGCTGTGGTTTCATGGCCCCTTTAATTCCACTTATCCAAAGTCCTCCGAATGCTTTCAGTTTTCTACCCGGCTCGATTTTATTTCCTTCATAATGAACATCGACTTTTACTGTTCTACGGATACCGTTAAATATTGGTCCATCTTTAAAAACGAAAACGAAAGTATTTGGATACGTCACAGCTTTATCGCGGACCAAAATTGACATTTTGGTATAGGGGAGGCCATTAACAGCCCATTGATTTACTTTATTTTGATAGTTCATATCTGCAGTACATTGGACACACATTCTCAATCTCCCATTTCGGCTTTAAAATTTATTTCTTTGATTATTTGGTACCGGCGTATAGAAATTAGCACTATAAGGAGCTGTAGTAACCAAAATGTAAGACGATGTACACACAGAGTAAGGGCCGTGCTACGCACGTATAGGGCGTGGTCTCTTTGTTCTTTTTTTATTCTTTATCTTTGTATCCCTGTTTGTTTACTTTGACCTGTTTGTCTTGTTTATCCTGTTTGTAAGCTCTCCAACTAATTGAATTTAAAAGCATTTTAGGAAATAGGGGGTACAGATTTCTGGTCTGTGGGGTACAGATTTCTGGCGTTTAGGGGTACGGATTTCTGGCGTTTAGGGGTACGGATTTCTGGCTATTGGGTACAGATTTCTGGCGGAATTCACAGTTATTCAGCCTTTTATCCCCCATTTCTGTGGGTAACTATCCACCGTTTTGGCGGTCGAATTTCCCTATAAAGGGGGCTTCTCCGGTGCAGGTCCCGGGGGCTTGAGCCGGCTTATTTATTCGCATCTAATCCAGCCCTTAAAGCCTTACCCAAATAAGCAAAGTACCGCTCAAATACCCGGTTGATTCGCTGACGCTGCTGCCCCGAAGGATAGAGTCCAAGCTTGGCTTCCTCACTGGCCTTTGAGCCTGACACCAGAAAGTTATTGGTGATGCTGGAATCCTGAATAAAGGCCTCAAAGGCGCGAGCACAAAGTTCCACCGGTTCACTGTAATAGATGGAGCTGTTTGCCTTATCGACCTTAATAGAAACCTTCACCAATTCACTTGGGTTATGACCCTCCTCGTCCAGCATAATGGCCCTAAAACAGGCGAAAAGGAGATCATTTAGCGGGTGAGGCACGGGGGTAGCATTACGGAGCCAGGCCTCTGAAGCATACATTTCACTGCCAGTATCACTGAATGCTTTTGCAGCAAGGTAATGATCAAATGCATGGAACCACTCATGGGCAATTGAGCCGGGACCTGCATTTTTGGCCAGGGAAAAACATCGTGCAGAGGGGTCATAAAAAGCGGACATACCCGGTTGACCACCAATACCATATTGGAAAGACAAGGTACCTCGCAGGGACACCAGTATCTCTGGGCCCTGTAGTATGGTCATTAAATCAATAAGTGCCTCGTAGAAGAGGCCCGCTGCCCGGTCTCGCTCCTGAGTGGTTACCCAGCGCCCAATCGATATAGACCTGAAGCCAAAACGTCTCCTAACATCGGTAAAGGACACTGGAAATTTATCCTGCAGACTGGGGCCGCGGCGATAGAACTGTCGGGATAACACCATAGTTGAGCTGGCTGAGGAGTCTGTTAGAAATGGTTCCGAATACTAATACAGCCTCTACCTTCTCACCAAGGTAGTCAGTAGTGTTTGCCAGGTAGGTTTCCCCGCCATAACCGACAAACTCTACGAGAGGAACTTCAACGTTTGGTCCAGCGCCTGCTCGCTATTGCAGCGCTGCACCTCCAAATGGTTTATCCCATACTTGCGGAGGTTTTTCCTAATCTGTGTTACTTCATCATCACTGGTAAGGCGGGGATGCCTGGTAAGGCGCACCTGCAGGGGTGTTTCCGCTTCTGCCAGCAGCTCAACACACTGCCAGGGTGCCATACCGCTACCTTCCACCCCTGTAATAGCCGGGTAATTTTCTGGTAGCGCTTTTATATCCAGCCCAACCCAATCCAAGCAGGGGATCAGGCGTCTCAGCCTCCGAGGATAGATCCCAGCTGTATGTAATCCCACCTTGAACCCCAGCTCACGAACCTGGGCTATGGCAGTTTCCAGTGTGCTCTGGGCGGTAGGTTCTCCTCCAGAGAACACCACCGCATCCAGTAGTCCCCGCCGGCCGGCGAGAAATACCAATATCTGGTCCCAATCATAGGCACTGGGTGCGCGGGCTGGCAATAGTTCGCTATTGTGGCAATAGCGGCAGCGCCAGGGGCAACCCTGGCAAAAGACCACTGCGGCCAGTTCACCAGGGAAGTCGATCGCGGTAAACGGGGTAAACCCGCCGATGCGCAATTTTTCAGCCATGGCTATTTTCGGCCACAGCAGAATCGCCGGCAACAAAGAAGCGCCGCTCGCGGTGCTCCGACTGTTTACCGGGGTTCCAGAAGGATACCGGGCGGTGGTAACCCATTACACGACTCCAAACTTCACAGCGGGTGCGCTCTTCATCTTTCAGTACGGAGGTTGGTTGATTCATGGTGTCTCTCCTTGGTGGTTGGTTTTAGTCGCTGCAACAGGACTGCTCATGAGCGAGCAGGGCTTCGTCACAGCGGGGACAGAATTCATGTTCGCCGCTCAAGTATCCGTGTACCGGGCAGATAGAGAAGCTGGGCGTCACGGTGATATAGGGCAGTCGGTAATTTTCCAGGGCGCGTCGCAACAGGCGGCGACAGCTGTCAGCATCCGGCAACTGCTCTCCCAGGTAGAGGTGCAGCACTGTGCCGCCGGTATAGCGGGATTGCAGGGACTCCTGTCGGGACAGGGCCTCGAAGGGGTCATCGGTAAAGCCCACAGGCAGCTGGGATGAGTTGGTATAATAGGGGGCCTCCGCGCTGCCGGCCTGGATAATTCCCTCATAGCGCTTGCGGTCCTCACGGGCAAAGCGGTAGGTGGTTCCTTCGGCCGGCGTCGCTTCCAGGTTATAGAGGTGGCCGGTTTGCTCCTGGAATTCCGTCATGCGCATACGGATATGGTCCAGTAATCGTTCGGCCATCTCCTTACCCTGCTCGGTAACCACACTTTCGCGATCATCACTGAAGTTGCGTAGCATTTCATTAATGCCGTTGACCCCAATCGTAGAGAAGTGATTACGCAGTGTGCCCAGGTAGCGGCGGGTGTACGGGAACAGGCCGGCGTCCATATGCCTTTGGATCACTTTGCGTTTCACTTCCAGCGAGTCGCGAGCTAGAAGCAATAACTTATCCAGTTGGGCAAGCAGGAGATCCCAGTTTCCTTTATACAGATAACCGAGGCGAGCACAGTTGATCGTCACCACGCCGAGAGAGCCGGTTTGCTCGGCGGAGCCAAATAATCCATTGCCTCGCTTCAAAAGCTCGCGCAGATCCAGCTGTAAGCGGCAGCACATGGAGCGCACCATATTTGGACTCAGATCTGAGTTAATAAAGTTTTGGAAGTAGGGCAGGCCATAGCGAGCGGTCATAGCAAACAGCCGTTCGGCATTTTCGCTTTCCCAGGGAAAATCTTCGCTAACATTGTAAGTTGGAATAGGGAAAGTGAAGACTCTGCCGCGCGCGTCTCCCTCGCTCATCACTTCGATATAGGCGCGGTTGATCAAGTCCATTTCTTCCTGCAGGTCACCATAAGTGAATGGCATTTCCTCCCCAGCGATTACCGGCACTTGCTCACGTAGGTCCTGCGGGCAAACCCAATCAAAGGTAAGATTGGTAAATGGCGTCTGGGTACCCCAGCGAGAGGGTACATTCAGGTTGAAGATCAGCTCCTGTATACACTGCCGTACGGTGGCGTAATCCAGTTGGTCTTTACGTACAAAAGGAGCGAGATAAGTATCGAAGGAACTAAAAGCCTGGGCTCCGGCCCATTCATTTTGTAGCGTTCCCAGAAAGTTAACGATCTGGCCAACTGCACTGGTCAAATGTGCTGGCGGTGCTGACTCAACTTTTCCAGGAACCCCGTTCAATCCCTCGTGCAACAGCGTGCGCAGGGACCAGCCCGCACAGTAACCAGCTAGCATATCCAGGTCATGGATATGTAAATCCCCATCTCGGTGGGCCGCGCCGATTTCTGGCGAGTAAACATGATTGAGCCAATAATTGGCGATCATTTTTCCAGAGCTGTTCAAAATCAGGCCGCCCAGGGAGTAGCCCTGGTTGGCATTTGCAGCAACTCGCCAGTCCGCCTGTTCCAGATACTCTTCAATTGAGGCTCCAACATCGACCAGTGTTTGCCGGTCATTGCGCAGCTGCGCATGTCGCCCCCGGTAGGCGATATAGGCCCGAGCCGTATCTACATAATCACAACTAATCAGGATCTGTTCGGCAATATTTTGGATCTCCTCGATATCAATCGGAGATCTATCATCGAAGCGATGGTTGATCACTTTCAGTACAGTCTGGGTAAGACGCTCGACCTCATCTTCACCAAATTCTCCTGTGGCTTGCCCTGCACGCACGAGCGCTGAGGTAATACGTTGAGGGTCAAAAGCTACCGTGCGTCCATCTCGC
This sequence comes from Microbulbifer epialgicus, assembly GCF_041447265.1. NCBI lineage: Bacteria > Pseudomonadati > Pseudomonadota > Gammaproteobacteria > Cellvibrionales > Microbulbiferaceae > Microbulbifer > Microbulbifer epialgicus. Next base: position 61,171 of record NZ_JBGMEK010000016.1, on the reverse strand, counting down.
TTGCGTACCAGGAATCCGTGCAGGTTTAGAGCAGAGGGTTGGTCAAAGTCAGGTGCTGTATTGCTATCGGGGGTAGAGGTGCTTGTCATAGGCCTTCCTTCACAGATTGTGGGGCAATCCTATAGAAGTGGTGAAAGGGGGCTCTTGATCTGGATCACTATATATAGTGTGTTGATTTTATTTTGAACACACTATATAGGTTTTAGTGAACTGTTTTTAGCTTGAACAGTTCTTGAACAATTTGAATTTGGCAAGTAATCGATGTCGGAGCAATAGAGGTACAGCTATTAGGTTTGTGGGTATTTTGCACAAAAAATATGTAATCAGCTTTTTATGTGCACACTGAACTGAACTCGTACGCAATACCAAGGTTTGTCCAGTTGTTGCGCGTAGCGCAATTGTTGTACAGCTATGGGGCTACCGGCTTAAAAAAGAAGGGTAAAACCAAGTAATCCTTTTTACCCTGCTCAGTAGTTTGATCCAACGAGTGTTAACGCCCACTTTTTATGAGGTTTTTCAGTTATGAGATACCTTGCTTAACCACAATTTGTGGAAAGGTGACAAATTGAGTCACATGCATTCCTTTATTGGCATTTACCGTTTTCAGCATTTTATTAAACACTACACAGAATTAATTTCTGATCTCACTAGAATGCCTTCCATATTTTCATTTCGCGACTTACTGGGAACTTAATCTTAATTCCTTACCTAACACAAAATTCAGAAAAACAAGATATTTCAGGCGGTTATGGACAAATTATTTAGCAAGAAACTATTGGTACTGGCAGTAACAGCTGTGTTGGCGGCTTGTAGTGGTGGCGGTGGCTCTTCAGACTCGGAGCCCGAGCCCCCTGTTCAGGGCAATGATCCGTCCACTGTTATTGGTGGTGATGTGGCAGGCACTGACCTGGGATTTGCCACAATAACAGCTACCGATATCACCTTGCCCGATGCCATGGTAAATGCTCAGGAAGTCTACCAACTGGCCCATTATATTGGGCGTACAGATAGTCAACTGGATGAGGAAAATATCGACATTCCCATTCGCAGCTATACGGCAACCTGCGCAACAGATACCGATCAGCCTCGGATGTTTGTTTCCACAACATTGTCGGAAGGGCACAGTGCATCAGATACCACTTATGGATCTGTCTACGAGCTTCAATATAATCCTGAGACCTCAAGCTTCGACCCTACCGGGAATACTACAATTCTCAAACAGTGCTATGAATCCCACGGCATTACAGCCAGTGCAGACTGTTCCAGGGTTGCGGTTTTGTGTAATACCGAATACAAAGCCAGCGAGCGCTACGATATTAAGAAAGACTTAATCGAAGAACACGGCATCGGTTGGATGAAGATTGAGGATAACCTAGCTAGTGTCGAAGGTACCGAAAACGAGAAGAAGTACAACGACCAGATCTGGTTAATGGAGTGGGATAACAAACCCTTATCCGAAAAACCTGATGCTTACGTGGTTAATAAAATGCATGGTGGGACTCATTTGGGTGCCCAAGAGCTTTTATATGTGGAAGATGACAGCAAAGGTCGTGAAACTTATGCATTTTCCGTAACTGCCCGAGCACTTGTCAGTGGCTCTCACTACTCAGCAGGGTTGGCAGTGATCGATCGGGATGATTGGTCTATGACCTTGTCTGGGGATGACCGTAGAGGATGGTACTGGGCATGTGGTTATGGCCATGTCCTTAATATCCGGGCATTCTACAATCCGGGAAATGAAATGTTTGGAGCGCTTTGTACCAGCGATGGAAATGATTACTATTCTTCACCAGGCTTAAATGCCATTGCCATCAAGATGGAGGATATTAGCTCCTCAAGTAGCTTTGAGGGGAACCATAATTACCTGATCCCTTCGACATCTGCCATGATCTCCAATGGGGGAGGGCATACCGTAGTTCCGGTTGATGCGAATACTAATCTATCTGTAATTGTTGGTCCGAAGCACATCGAAGATGGAAATATGGATGCATTTTTGCAGACTGAGCTCGGCATTAATACTGGCAACGGCGGGCCCTATGATGACCAATGTGCTGAGAATGGTGTTCTGAATTGCTTCTTCTCCTATATTGCTAGTGATGAAGATGAAGGTGAAGAGTACCCTACGATCACTCGACAAGGACTCTATTCTGGTGATGCCTTGGATGCTTCATCCTTAACCCGTGTGGGTATTGCAAAAGTTGATGGGGAAGGCGGCATTGAAGGGAATGGCATTAAGTGGTTAGCCGAGGACTCCGATTGTCAAATTAGTGATCCACAGCTGATCGACCTGAAGAATGGCCGTTACCTGTTTGGTTACGCGCAATTCCAGTGTATTTCGGATAATCTGCCATACAACCGCAGTTACAATAAGAAAGGCGAGGCCATGCGCATGCTGGTACCTAAAGCCTACTATGTGATGGAAATTGATGCGGACCTTAATGTGCTCGAAGGACCAGCAAAGCTTACCGATTACGGATGGGGTGGCCTGGATGAGCCGATGTATCTTGGTAATGGTAAGGTAGGCTGGAGCTATATTAAGAACCCTACCTTGGAAAATTACATCGGTGGGCAACAAAATGTCTGGCAGGCGATTGTTTATCACTCAAAGAGTGCGAATTAATCGTTGATCGACCGGGGCAAAAATTTTGCCCCGGTCTTATTTCCTAAAGCTACCCTAAAGCTGAGGTACCCCAAAAGGTTCCTAAGCTAGTGGAAAGCGCTTCACTATCGTTACAAACTTCCAATGGCCAGTGCTCCGGGAAAAGCTTCTGGTAAAATTGATCGATAAAACGGTAGTCGGCAAGAATAATTACCCCACGATCTGATTCCGATCGAATAACTCTCCCTGCTGTTTGTAAAACCCTGGTTAATCCTGGGTAGCGGTAGGCAATATCAAAGCCAGTAGCCCCAATATTTTGGGCTCCAGTATCACAGGCCCGGCGGATCAGCTCCTGCTCTTCATTAACTTGAGGCAGACCGGTACCCACAATGATGGTACCTATCAGCTTATCACCCACATAGTCAACACCTTCCCCAAAGACGCCTCCCATGATTGCAAAACCCAAGGTCTGTGAGCCTTCATTGAATGCCGCGAGAAACTCCATACGCTGAGCATCACTGGCTCCAGCTTCCTGCTGTAATAAATCAACCTCTTGAAAATCCTGTCTAAAAGCCTCGGCTACCTGCTGGAGGAATCGATAGGAAGGGAAAAACACCAAGTAATTTCCGGGGCGACTATGGAATGTACAAGCAATGATATCCACCAATGTCTCTGTAGCCTGATAGCGTGAGCGGTAGCGGTAGCGGGTATCCACATAAGGGCATAGGAATACGCCCTGTTGTGATGCTTGAAAGGGAGATGGCAGTCGCAGATACGGCGCCGTGTTAGCCACTCCCAACTGTTGAAAGATGTAATTCGCCGGCCGCAGCGTGGCTGAGAACAGGATGACCCCATGAAACTGGCGAAAAATTTGCTGGAGATATCCAGCGGCATTCAAACATATGAACTTTAATTGTTGTTCCTGCCATGGTGTACCAGCGTTAGATACCCGAGTGAGGACTTGATGTTGTTCGGACAATTCCTGCTCTAAATATACATAACGGTAAACAGACTTTAGCCAGTCACAGATCTCTTCCGGCGGTGACTGCGCACTTTCCCTGAGCTGACTTGTCGTGTTGAGCACTTTATGAGCAGCTCTGGTAACCTGAGTGGGGAGATTCTCCGCTATTTTGCAGGGCGTCACCCAAACGCCGATATTTTCATTACTCGAAGGGGAACTGAGCACTCTGGCAGCCTCGGAATCGCTAACTTGTTTGACCCACCTATCAATCGCTCGAGCCAATGCCTGAATACTGCGCTGTAGCCTAGGGTGGCTTCCTTTACAATTTCCGGCTGCACGGCGGGTCTCCCTGCGGCTTAAGGTTACACTGTACATGCTCCGTGCGCGGTCGCTCAAATTATGCGCTTCATCTACTAGCAAGGCACGGCGATAAGTTTGATTCCGTAGCGCTGTCAGGTGCACAAGGGGATCGAACACATAATTGACGTCACACACCACTAGGTCGGCCCAGGGCAACATTTGCAGGGACAATTCAAAAGGGCATAGTTTAAAGCGGTCTGCGACTTTAGCCAGGGTTGACGGTGTAATACGAGGCATGCCCAAAAGCTGCCTGCGCGCTTCCGGCAGTCGATCAAAAAAGCCCCGGGTGCGTGGGCAAATACCATCCTGGTCTCGGCTACATAAGCCGAGGTTACAGGCACAGGTTTTATCCCTGGCCTGTATTTCCAGCAGGGATAGCTTCAACCCGCTATCTTGCATGCTTGCTAAAGTTGCCCGAACTACCTGCTTACCGGAGTTTTTTGAGGTTAGATAGACCAGCTGATCGAGATGATTTTCTCCCAAAGCTTTGATTGCCGGAAATAGAGTGCTAATGGTTTTACCAATTCCCGTCGGAGCCTCAGCAACCAGCTCCCCACCATCTCTCAGGCAACGGTAAGCAGCGACTGACAACTGTCGCTGACCGGGTCGGTAGCCAGCAAAGGGAAATGACAAGGCGCGGGCGCTTGCAGTCACTTTCTGGCGATGCCCCTGCCAACTCCGATGCCAGCTGATATAGTCTGCAAGTGTCTTGTGTGTAAACTGTTCCAGTATCTCCCAGGTATATTCCTGTAGTTCCGGGTAGGATTTCTTCTCTTTTAGGTTGTACCAAAGCATTCGTAATGTGACTAGTTCGGCGCGCTTATCGTGAGCTTCCTGTTCGTGCCGATGACGGAGCAAGTAGCAGAAGCCGTAGATTTTCAATTGCGCCCACTGTAGTTGCCGTGTGGATTCGGGCAGCTCTGAAGGTTGGCAGTAGGTAGTTTTAATTTCATCAATCTGTGCCGGCTTATGCAGGTCACTTTGTGGGTGGAAGATATCCGCTCTGCCATTCAATGACACTGTATAACCATTGCACTGTAACTGAACTTGCAAACGATACTCGGCCTCACTGCCTTTTGGTCGCCGTTTTTGCAACTTCTTATGAGCAAGGATGCCCTCCTGCGCGGAAGGGCCAGAGCCTGTATCATTGCTCAAATCACCGCTACGGCAAGAGAATGTCACTAATTCGCCGACGGAGAGCTGTAGAACTGGAGTCGTATCTGTCGCGTTCTTTTCTGTTGTCGTAGGAGGCTCAGTAAATGGAGTGCTCAAGGCTGTTGCCACTCCACGTAGATAACCCGGTGGGGAACCTGCTGAGCAGCAAAAAAAGCGAGCCAGCGTTGTTGGTTTTGTTGTAGGCGATCTCCAGGGCCTTTCACCTCCACAAGTTCGTAGCCCCCGGTTGATGGAAACAGGATCAGGTCTGGCAATCCACAGCGATTATGGTTGATATCACTTAAAACATGCTGAAAAAGCGTACGCCAGTGGTCTGGAGGTATTCTTTCGAGCGCTAATGCCAATAGCTCTTCAGTCAGTAGATCCCATGCAACTAACGGGTTGGCGATCCCCTTTTTTTCCCTGAAATTTCTCCAGACTCTTCCTTTAAGTAAGTCCTGATCCAGCTCTGCCAAGCGTTGTTCAAACTGGATGCGGCGAGATGGAAGGAAATCTGGCGTGCGGAAATCACCGGGGGCCACCTGAAATGGGTTGAAGAAGGCTCCGGGTACAGGGGCGAACAGGATATCCCAGACGTAGAGGCCCAGGGCGCCATTAACCAAGCAGTTCTCCACGTAATAACAGATACCCGCCTCTGCGCTCTGCAGATGGGAAGCAACCTGTAACTCGACCCGCTGCGGTCCTTGAGGCAAGGTAATAGTTTTCGTTGGCGGGCAGTAACGCTCTGGCTTGGGCCACTCCTGCGTACATTCTTCACGCTTGGCAATGCGATAGCCAAAACTTTCAGCGAAAATTCTCTCCGATTCGTCAAACGGAGAGTCCAGAATCTGCCGGCAAATGGACAGCCCTTTAGATGTATTGCCACGTTTCACCGCGATGCGCGCGCGCCGCTCCCGTGCAGGAGGATGTTCGCACTTCTGGTACAACTGATCTGCAGTTTCAAGATGATCTAAACGTTCCAACTGCCGCGCCAATTTTAGGCGCAGGCGGTCCAGGCGCCTGCGTAAGGTGGCATCTCCTTGAATACCGGAAGGCATCCGTTCCGCCAAAGCGAGAATTTCATCTGGTCCAGCCGCTAGAGCCACTTCTACTTGCTCGAAGCAGCGATAATAGTCCAGGTACTGATCAATCTGTTCCCGGTTGTGGAACGGCAAGTTTTGGTGGTCTAGAGAGTAACTTTCATAGCGATAAAGTCCCAGGTCTCTAAGTACAAAGTCTGTCAGATCTTGGTTCAGGTTACCGAAGAATAAGAGTTTGAAAGTTTCAAAGCAGCAGGCAAACTTAACAGCCAATATTATCTCACCAACCCATAAGCTATCGTTCCCCCGCTCTATGTCTTCCGCCTGTCCCAGCAAGATATCCTCAAGGTCGGTACGCTTGAGTGTTTTAGGCACAGGGCTGGCACTTGCGCTGAGCAATTCAGATTTGGTGAACAGAGGTAGCAGTTCACGGCGAGGCACCCGAGGATTACACTGCAACAACCCAACTGCCTGTAGCTCTTTAACCGCTGTGGGTGGGTCTTCAATCTCTACATACTTCAGCTTACTTTGGCGAAACAGGGCGCCCGCCGATGAAGAGACTCCTTTACGAGAGAGTAATCTCACGTACAGTTTTTGGCTATCAACGCCAAGTAACTGGAAACATTGATAGAATTGATACTCTTCTTCCGAAAGCAAGGCTTGATAGCGCGCGACAACGAACTCCACCAAGGTACAGAAGTTAGTCAGATAGTAATCCGGGGCGAGCTCAGCTGAATTGATCATGGAGTCAAAAGCGAAAGAAAAACTGTATAACTATACAGCAATGGTGTGGGGAGAACAAACGCCCAGTATGACTCGATAATCACTGGGCTCTCACCTAATGAGGGCTACTTAATCTAAAGCCCTGGCTCTTGGAGCCTACAACATTTAGGTCGTAACTCCAGATATTCCATTTATAGATCAAACTAGTGATATCAATAGTGTGACTGTTTCTCTGGCAGGGGCTTCAAAAAGTAGCGTATTAATAGTTCAAAAGAACCTTCGAATTCTGAAGTCGTTTGGCAAATCAGTACAAAGTTATCAATTAATGTCTGTTGGTTTGGTACTGGATATGTGAGGATAAGTTAGCAATAAAAATGCATTACACAATTATTTTTATATTAAGTGCTGACAAATATGGCTGCTGATACTAAACGAGATATCCAGCCTGCTCACTATTTTATATATCTCATGACTTTTCGATATCTGAATATAATAAACCAAAGAAATAGTACAACTGGAGAGATAAATAGCAGCCTCATTTGATTTTCAAGCACGGTCATATTCATAGTTGCCACCACTGTACCAATTTCGTAAATATCAGTCACCATAATAAGCGGCAGGAAGAAACCCCAAAACCTTGGAGTAGCAATACGCTTTGCAAAAGCTAGGCCATAAAAACCTACGAAGTAGATTGTGTAGATAACCAGGCTAGCGGTTAACCACCAAATAGACTGATTATATGCATTTTGGGTAAATGCTTCATATTGTGACCAACTTTCAATGGGCACCAGTAGGAAAAACAATATCTTCCAAAAAATACTGGGCGTGTAGATATAAGATTCGTTATCCAGGTTACCAACAGATACTTCATAGAGGTTCTGCATTAAAATATCCTTATTGTGATCGCCTTAATGAACAACAGAGTCCCAATTTGCCATATGGTCGGTCTCTCTCATTGCTTGTCAGCCATAATGAGATGACTAAGTCAATTCAAGCCTCAATCAATAGAAGGGCGCAGAGCATATTCTCATTAACGTCAATGTCAACTGCTTACACCTTTGATTTGGTCACGTTGAGACTTCAATCTATAAGTTTAAGATTTTATTCAAATTCATACTGGTTAACAGCTTTTTAATAAGGCAGTCATATCCTCAATACCTACTTGGGGTGGCGGCTTAATAGCTACGATTCCGTAGTTTGAGATTTATCACAAGGTGTCAGGACTGGCAATCTCTATTCTCTGTATTATATTCCGAGCTTTTGAAAGACATTTGTTAAATGTAAACAGATCGTTACTCTTGAGGTTCTGGTCTAGTCCATACCCAAAGAATTCCACAACCGATACCACCTACAGTGAATAGCAGTAAATATATGTTGCCAATATAGTGAACAGCGATCGCCATAGGCAGAGCCATGCTCAATGTAGCCAGCAGTTTGGTTCGGCGATTGAGATAACCGCTTCGCCAGGTTTCCAAGAGTTGGCCAAACAGGTGGTGGTCTTCAATCCACTGATGCATTCGCTCGGAACTTCGGGAAGCAGCCCAAGCACCGAGAACGATAAAGACGGCTGCCGGTAAACCAGGAATAATGATTCCAATCACAGCCAGCACCATGAAAAAGCAGGCTAAGGTACCCCATAACCAACGAAGCCAGCCCTTTGCCAGGGCTGTAGCTTCTGAGTAATTCGTATCTTCACTGTTTTGCTCCACCGCTATATCTCCTGGCTACTTCATTGGGTGTGAAAATTGAACTTTTCCTACTCAAATAGAGCCCTAAGTTTTCTATTTAAGCGCTGGATTCCCTTAAGGGCACTGTCCCTTATTTGGTCAATATAAGGGACACAGGCATGATAATCCAGCGCCACACTATTAACGGGTGATTTGTCAGTCACACTATTTAACCACACTTTATTCTCAGGTAATTGAAACTTTTTTCCTACAGCCACGAAGTATGGCTGACGCTAATCTCTATGTATTGTCTCCGAATTAACCCCAATCATGTAAATTGACGACAAACAGAACTCTTATTTCTAATCTAGTCACTGGAGGCTTGAAAGCATTTCCCGCCTGCAAACCCGTTTGGCAGATATCTTGCACGGATAGGAGGTTTCCATGAAATTCCACTTTCAAGTCGCAGTATTTGCCACTATTGTATTCAGTGGAAATGTACTCGCAGAAAATAACTCCACAATCATAGCCCAGAATGGATGGGGGAATATAGCCAGTTCAGATCAAACCAACCTGACAATATCTGGGAACACAACCACATTGACCCAGAGTGGTAATAACAATTCAGTGAACGCTTTGCAGATAAATGGCAGCTCGGATAATACCATTAAAAGTATGCAAACGGGTGCTGGCAATACAATCACAGCCATTGAACAAAATGGTAGTAAGGAATCATCCATTACGATACAGCAAATTGGAAAAAGTAATTTAACGAAAATCATACAGAAAGGTACAGTTTCCAGCTCCATATCTTTAACTCAGTCCGGAACAGGAAATCGCTCTACCAATACCCAGATGAATTCAAGCGCAGATTCCGGGTCCGTGACCCAGCAGGGAATTTCGAATCTCGGTGCGTTTACTCAGTCGTCAACCGAAAATAATAGCATTGTGATTTTTCAGGACGGGGAACTCAATGTGGCGCGAGGAATCCAAAAAAATCAAACCGCCAGTAATGTTACGGTTGCCCAGGAAGGAATCTCTAATTTAGTAGGCTTTGGGCAAGTCACGGGTTCCGGAAATACAATTACAATTAACCAGGAAGGAAATTTTAATAGTGCAAAAACCAGTCAGATATCAACTTCCGATAGTACTGCCACAATAAATCAGGTCGGACTCTCCAACAGTGCTGAGATTGAGCAAAAACTACTTTCGCACAGCGTTGCTGAAATTAATCAAGTTGGCGTCGCAAATATTACTACTTTATCGCAAGCAGGATCATATCTTAAAGCTTCTATGCATCAGGATGGTTCTGAGAACTCTTTGAGAGTCATCCAAATTGGTAACCTGCATTCAGTTACTGCAAGCCAGGTTGGCACATTGAATACTGCCAGGGTTCATCAAACAGGATCATCCAATATTGTGATGGCAGTACAGAAGGGTACCTCGAATGCCTTGAATATTAGTCAGGCATCGGCTGGTAATTCTGTAGTTGCCTCCCAGACAGGAATCGGTAACGTTATCGTGGTAACACAATAACTCAGTGTCTTTCACCACATTTTGCTAGAACCCGGTACCTTCCATATTAAATTTTACGACAAGCTGACCTAGTTTAAACTTTATTCCTAGGTATTTGATACTTTCCTCCCAGAGATAGATACACAAGCAGGGAGCTAAACTAGATACGGTCACCTCTTTTTTACCTAGGAAACCATATAAGTTGTAGGGTTCCTCATAGGGTAAAATGCTGTAGAGGTGACTCTAATTCAACTGAACATCTACAGCCAGTATGCAGTAAATAACAAGGTAATTTTAATTAATTGATTTGTATACCGCGGTGAATCACCTATTGCCAGCCTCAAGTCTTGGGGTGTTGTTAAAGATTCTTATTGATAAGGGTTATGAAGTTTTTGGTCCCACTCTAGAGGATCAAGTTATTATTTATGGTCCCATCCGTTCAGTGAATGACTTACCAAAAGGATGGACAGACGAGCAGGAGAAGGGGCGCTACCGGGTAAGACGCCGCACTGATGGCGCCTACTTTGGCTATGCAGTAGGGGCTCATTCCTGGAAAAAGTATCTACAGTTACCGCGCCGGCCGATCTGGAGGGCTCTAAAGCAAGACCAGAATATCGAGATTGTGGAAGCCAAGGAGGAGCCTCCCAAGATGGCATTTCTTGGGGTTCGCAGCTGCGAGCTACACGCAATCACCATTCAAGACCGCATTCTTGCTCAAGGGGAATGGCCAAATGATGGTTATCGTCAAAGGCGCGAGCGCTTGTTTACAGTGGCAGTCAATTGTACTTCTACAGCGCCCACTTGCTTTTGTACATCAATGAATACCGGCCCAGAAGTAACGCTGCAAAGTGATCTTCAGATGACGGAAGTGATCCACGCTAGAGAGCACTTCTTTCTAATCAAAAGCTGCACCAATATTGGCGATGAAATACTGCAACAGCTACCCGTGCGCAAGGCAAGCGCAGGGGAGCAAAAGCTTGGCCGACAGGGGGTTAAACGGGCCATAGAACAAATGCAAAGCGGCCCCCGTCACTTTGATAGTTCCGATCTGAAGGAGTTGCTATACCGTAACTTTGAGAGCCAAAGCTGGGACAAAGTGGCGGAAAGATGCCTGTCCTGTGCCAACTGCACCATGGCCTGTCCCACCTGCTTTTGTTCTACGGTTGAAGATACAACGGACCTCAGCGGGGAGCACGCTGAGCGCTGGGAGCGTTGGGACTCCTGTTTTACTGCAGGCTTCAGTCATCTCACCGGTGGCTCGGTGCGCCCAGATACCCGCTCCCGCTATCGGCAGTGGATGACGCATAAATTAGCCACTTGGCACGATCAGTTTGATACCTCTGGATGTGTGGGCTGTGGTCGTTGTATTACCTGGTGTCCGGTAGGTATCGACCTGACCGAAGAAATCAGAACCATTCGCAACTTGGAACAGCCGTGAAGACTATTGCCCACTTGCTACATGAGCATCCATTCTTTCACGGTTTGCCTGAGAGTGATTTGCAGTTTCTGGCCTCCTGTGGGGAAAATTGTGTCTACCACAAGGGAGAACATCTTGCGCGGGAGAATACACCGGCCAAGCATTTCTTTCTGATCAGGAGTGGGCGTGTGGCAGTGGAAACCTTCGTACCTAACCGCGGTGCTTTATGTCTGCTCACCCTTCATGGCGGTGATATCTTTGGTTGGTCCTGGCTTTTCCCACCTTATATCTCCGCCTTCGATGCGCGCGCCTTGGAGGAAGTTCGCAGTTTGCGCCTCGGTGGCGCCTGCCTGCGTGAAAAATGTGAAACAGAGCCACGGCTTGGGTTCGAGTTGATGAAGCGCTTTGCACAAATCGCCACTGAACGATTGCAATCAGCTCGAGTTCAATTGCTCGATATCTATGGCTCCAACTCACCTCACCCGGGTACGACTCAGTGATTCCCGATATTTACACAGTGGTCCATCGGCAGGAGGAGTATCCTGGAACATTCACCTTGTATCTACAGAACCAAGAACTGAAGCCACTGTTTTTTACGCCCGGCCAATTCAATATGCTGTATGCCTTTGGCACTGGGGAATCCGCTATTTCATTTAGTGGACTGGGGGTGGAGCAGGGCCGGCTGGTTCATACCATTAGGGCCCAGGGATCTGTAACTCGAGCCCTGGAGCGATTAAGGAAAGGAGATTCCCTGGGAGTACGCGGCCCGTTTGGCAGAGGTTGGCCGCTGGAGAATATTCAGGGCAAAGAACTGCTGCTCATTGCCGGCGGCCTCGGTTTGGCGCCTTTACGGCCAATAGTTCACAAGGCCAGAGAAGGCAAACTGGAAGCCAGCCGGGTTCGACTCTTCTACGGCGCACGCCGCCCATCTGAGCTTCTCTATAAAGAGGAAGTTCCACGGTGGTCATCAAAACTGGGCGTGGTGATATCAGTCGATCATGGCGATGGCACCTGGCCAGGGCATATCGGGGTAATTACCGACCCCTTAAAGGCCATTGATGTCGATGGCGCCAATACGATTGCTTTTCTATGCGGACCGGAAGTTATGATGCGCTTTTGCATCCAGGTGCTATTACGCAAGGAGGTTCCCGAATCCGCTATCTATCTTTCCATGGAGCGCAATATGAAGTGCGCCATAGGTCTCTGCGGACACTGCCAATGGGGGCCAAACTTTATCTGTAAAGATGGCCCCGTATTTTGCTACCGGGATATCCGCGCATGGTTCCACATTCACAGCTTATAGAGGCCGAAGAGGATAAACCCAAACTGGCGGTATGGAAGTTCACGTCCTGCGATGGCTGTCAATTGAGCCTGCTGGATTGCGAAGATGAACTCCTCCTGCTCGCCAGGGAAGTGGAGATAGCCTATTTCATGGAGGCTTCCAGTAAGGTAGAGGAGGGACCTTATGACATTTCCTTGGTGGAAGGCTCAATTACTACCCCTAATGATGTGGAGAGGATTCAGGAGGTAAGAAGGCAGTCCCGGTTCCTGGTTTCTATTGGCGCTTGTGCCACAGCTGGCGGTATCCAGTCCCTACGCAATTTTGCTGATGTCAGTGAATTCATATCCGTCGTCTATGCCGAGCCTGATTACATCGAAACCCTGAAAGACTCCACGCCCATTTCTGCACACGTCCCAGTGGACTTCGAACTTCAAGGTTGTCCGATCAATAAGCTCCAATTACTGGAAGTGATCAGTGCTTTCCTGAATCAGCGAGCGCCACAAGTTTCAGCCCATTCTGTATGTATTGAATGCAAGTTGAAGGGCAATGTGTGCGTCTGGGTTGCACACGGTACCCCTTGCATGGGGCCTGTTACCCATGCTGGTTGCGGTGCGCTTTGCCCAAGTTACAACCGTGGCTGCTATGCCTGTTATGGCCCCAAGGAAAATCCTAATAACGAATCTCTCTGCCACTGGTGGGCGGAAAAACTTGGTGCAGACAAAGCAACAATTATAGAAAATGTTAGAAATTACAATGCATTAGCTGATCACTTTAAGAAAATAGGTGAAGAATGGGGGAAGGATAAAAAGCGTACTAGTTAAAGGGGTTTGTTAAGAGTGTCGGGTAAAGGTAAAACCATCAAAGTCGATTATCTTGCGCGGGTTGAAGGCGAGGGGGCGCTTTTTATTCGATACGATGACAACCACGTACATGAAGTTCAGCTTAAGATCTTTGAGCCGCCACGTTTTTTTGAAGCTTTTCTTCGTGGGCGCGATTACACCGAAGCGCCAGACATTACCGCGCGCATATGCGGTATCTGCCCCGTGGCCTACCAGATGAGCGCTCTGCATGCCATGGAAGATGCCCTGCACCTGGTGCCCACCTCTGAACTAAAAGCCCTACGTCGGTTGCTTTACTGCGGCGAATGGATTGAAAGCCATATGCTGCATGTCAGCATGTTGCATGCACCGGACTTCCTCGGCTATCCCAGTGCTGTGGCTATGGCCAAGGATCACCCGGAGGTGGTTCAGCAAGCGCTGGAGATCAAGAAAGCCGGCAACGCTCTGCTCCGTTTGCTGGGAGGCAGGGAAGTCCACCCGATCAATGTACGGATCGGCGGATTTTATCGAACGCCTACTAAGGAGCAGTTTGAGAGCTTGCGCGAACAGCTATCAGCTGCTCGTGATTTGGCCGAGCGAATGTGTCGATGGGCAGCCAGCCTGCCATTTCCTGAGAATACTCAGAAATTTGAGTTTGTAGCCCTGGTGAACCCCGACGAATACCCAATGAATGAGGGGCGTATCCAATCTAGCGAGGGGTTGGATATTTCGGTAAAAGATTATGAGAAGCATTTCCGTGAGGTGCAGGTCCCACACAGCACAGCCTTACATAGCGTGTTGATAGAGAGGGACTCCTATTTGGTTGGGCCAATGGCACGCTTTAACCTGAATTACCCGCGCCTGTCTACTGGAGTAAAAAGAGTCGCAGAGGAGCTGGGCTTTAACCCTCCCTGTAGCAATCCCTTCAAAAGTATCGTGGTACGTTGTCTTGAAGTGTTGCACGCCTTCGATGAGGCGTTGAGGATTATCGATAACTACCAACCACCGGAACACCCCTACCTCACCGTCGAACCCCGGGAAGCCAATGGTTGCGCCGCTACCGAGGCCCCACGTGGATTGCTTTATCACCGCTATGGAATTAATGCACAAGGCAAAATCACTCAGGCAAAAATTGTTGCCCCCACTTCGCAAAACCAAAAAACAATCGAAAAGGACTTGCGCCTGATGCTGCCCAATTTTATGCACTTGCCAGAAAGCCAATTGCAAGGTTTGTGTGAGCGCGCCATTCGTAATTATGACCCTTGTATTTCCTGCTCAACTCACTTCCTGCAGCTACATTTGCAACATGACCAACAAGGAAGTTCCTAAGCGCTGGTTATTAATTAGCCTCGGCAATCACTTTCGAAGTGATGATGGAGTGGGGCCATATTTACTTCATAAGTTAAAGGCATCCATCGGCGACTCCGCGGAATTTCTTGAAAACGGCGGGGATATGGTTGGTCTGCTGGGGCAATGGAAAGGTCGGCGAGTTTGTCTTGTCGATGCGGTACGAATCGAGGGGCAGAAGCCGGGGAATTTGATTCGCGTCAATGGGCTTGAGGATTCTTTCGCTCCCAGCTTGTGTAACACTTCAAGCCATGGCTTCAGTTTGGCAGAAGCTATTGGGCTAGGAGAAACACTTCAATCACTGCCCCGACAGCTGGTCGTTTTTGCTATCTGCGCTGAGAACTTTACTTGTGGTAATCGCCTCTCGGCCGAAGTTGAGAAGGCTGCTCTCCTTGCAGAGCAACAAATCACCGCGCTTGTAAAGGCTGACAACGGAGGTCAGCAATGCACGAACAATCCCTGATCAAAAACCTGATCGCCAAGATTCAGCAACTTTCCGCCGATGAAGACGGCAAGTTGGTTGGCGTTAAATTACGCCTTGGAGCACTTGCACATATCTCCCCAAGCCATCTACGTGAGCATTTCGAACAGGAAGTTCTGGGCACCGCACTGGAAGGTCTGCGCCTGGAGATTGAGGTACTCACCGATATTCATCACGCCGAAGCCCAGGACATTATCCTGGAGAATCTACAATTTGAGGCCAGAGATGGAAAGTGAGCGCCAGCAGGTAGAGATAACCGGCCTGGTTCAGGGGGTTGGTTTTCGTCCCTTTGTCTACCACTTAGCCAGGGAATGCAAACTCGATGGATGGGTAGCGAACCATAGTGGCGGCGTCAGGATAGAGGTGGAAGGTGATCCTTTAGATATTGATAAATTCTTGCGACGGTTGCCGGAGGAAAAGCCGCCTCACAGCCAGATCCTCAGTATCCATACAAAGCTGGTGCCATTCCAAGGCAACAGAGGGTTTGAGATTCATGAGAGCGATAAGAGTAAAGTAAAATCGACCCTTATCCTGCCGGACCTGGCGCCCTGTGATCATTGTTTAGCCGAACTGGCAGACCCTAAAGACCGACGCCATAACTATCCGTTTATAAACTGTACTCTGTGCGGCCCGCGATTTAGCATTATCGACAAGCTCCCCTATGACCGGACTAATACCTCAATGTCGGCATTTACTCTTTGTGACGACTGCCGCAAAGAGTACAAAGACCCCGCGAACCGACGCTTTCACACAGAACCCAATGCCTGCCCTAAGTGTGGCCCTCAACTGCAATTGTGCGATGCTCATGGAAATATTCTCGCATCTAGTAACGAAGCGCTGGACCGCACCTTGGCAGCAGTTTCGAAAGGGCAGATAGTCGCGCTAAAGGGCGTTGGAGGCTTCCAGCTCCTTGTGGATGCGGCCGATGGTCAAGCCCTCGAGAGGTTGCGTAAGCGGAAAAAGCGCCCACACAAACCCTTTGCACTTTTGTATCCCTCGTTGGAAGCCGTACAGAAGGATTGCAAAGTTTCAAAAGTTGAGGCCGATTTATTGGTGTCCCGGGAAAGGCCGATTGTAATACTGGAAGCAAAAGCCGAAGCGAGAAAGAGAATACACAGTTTGGTAGCGCCAGACTCTCCGGAATTGGGGGTGATGTTACCTGCTTCACCCTTACATCAGCTTTTGATCCAAAAATTTGGTGCGCCACTAGTTGCCACCAGCGGCAATCTTGCTGAAGAACCGATCTGCATTGAAAACGATGAGGCCTTGGAGCGGCTTGGCAAAATTGCTGATTGCTTTTTAATGCACGATCGCAAAATTTTACGCCACCTTGATGATTCAGTGCTTAGGGTGATTGAAAATCGTCCTTTAATGTTGCGGCGGGCCCGTGGTTTTGCGCCCCTGCCGCTGATGCGCTCACAAATCGCTCAGCAAGCTACCGAGAGCCTGGGCTCTTACCTGGGGGTGGGAGCCGATCAAAAAAATACGGTTGCCTTGTCTCACTCCGGCTGGATTTACTCCAGTCAACATATCGGGGACTTGGAAAATGCCGCTAGTGTTGAGCGCTTTGACCAAGCAATCGGGGAGTTGACCGGTTTTCAGCAGTGTGAACCGCAAACCCTGATTCATGACTTGCACCCCGGCTATAACTCCCATCGCTGGGTGCAAAAGAAGTCTGCCACCAAGTTGGGAGTTCAACACCATACTGCACACTTTTTCTCCTGCATGGCGGAGCACAACTACATAGGTCCCGCACTGGGTATTTGCTGGGATGGCACCGGATATGACATCGATGGTGTCATCAGGGGTGGCGAGTTCTTGTACTGGAATGGCGACTCTTCAGTGGAGAATATCGCCAGCCTGCGCACTTTTCCTTTGCCAGGGGGCGAGAAAGCGGTGCGTGAGCCGCGCCGTGCTGCAGCGGGGCTTCTCTATGAAATATCTGGCTTCGTGGCACTGCAGCATCACTTACTAAAGCGATACTTTTCCCGTGGTGAGCGCCGCAACTTAGCCACCATGTTGAAGGGCCAGATTAACAGCCCCCGATGTAGCAGTGCCGGCCGATTATTCGATGCTGTCGCCGCGCTGCTCGGGCTCAACAGCCACACCAGTTATGAAGGGCAGGCTGCAGAGGCTCTGGAGCACTCCGCTCGCGGCATACAAAGTCATGATGCCTACCCATTCAATCTGCAACAGCAAGGCCACCGCTGGCAACTAGACTGGGCGCCCAGCGTTAGTGCCTTGATTTACGATGAAGGAAAATCTTTACCGCAGCGCGCTGTAGCCTTTCACAATACTCTCGCTCAAATGATCCTAACTGTAGCTAGAGAGATTGCTGAGCCGCGAGTTTTCCTGTCTGGCGGAGTATTTCAAAACAAACTCCTGACAGAGACGGTGGCCACATTGCTGCGTCAAAATAACTTCACAGTGCACTCTCATAGCCAGATCCCCCCAAATGATGGCGGCATCGCCCTTGGCCAGGTGTACTACGCCCATTGTATGGCCGCCGCAAGCCAACCATTGGGAGGCTAGATCCTAAATGTGTTTGGGTGTGCCCGGTGTTGTAGAAAAAATCATAGGAAATTCACCGCTGGAGCGTATTGGCAAGGTGCGTTTTGGTGGCATCGCTAGGGAAATCAATTTATCTCTGGTGCCCGATGCACAGGTAGGTGACTACGTTATCGTTCATGTTGGTATTGCCATCAGCCAGATTCAGAAAACTGAAGCTGAGCTGGTCTTTCACTATCTTGATGCGTTGAAAGATCCAGATAGCGCGGAGCGCTCATGAAATACGTGGATGAATACCGGCAAAGCGAATATATTCAGAAGATCGCCACAGATATTAGCAAAATCACGACCAAAACCTGGAGGTTGATGGAAGTTTGTGGTGGCCAAACCCATGCAATTGTCAGAAACCGGATTGACCAACTATTGCCGGACAAACTGGAATTGGTACATGGTCCCGGCTGCCCGGTTTGTGTCACCCCACTGGAAATGGTCGATCGCGCTATAGCGATTGCGGCGATGCCGGGGGTTATTTTTTGCTCCTTTGGCGATATGTTGCGGGTACCGGGTACAGATTCCAATCTGCTTGAAATCAAGGCAACCGGGGCAGACATCCGTATTATCTACTCTCCACTTCAGGCTGTGCAGATTGCCGAGCAAAACCCAACTAAAGAGGTCATCTTTTTTGCGGTGGGATTCGAAACAACCGCAACAGCCAACGCTATGGCGGCCGCCCTAGCGAAAAAGAAAGAGCTTAACAATTTTTCCATGCTGGTTTCTCAGTTTCTGGTGACACCGGCAATAGAAGCAATTTGTTCAGCCCCGGAGTCACTGGTCCAGGGTTTTCTTGCCGCAGGTCACGTTTGCTCGGTAACTGGCTATGAATGCTACCTTCCTCTCACACAAAAATTTCGTATTCCTATAGTTGTTACCGGATTCGAACCGCTGGATATTCTGGAAGGTATTTTGCATTGCGTAACCCAGCTGGAGCAGGGCACTTATCATGTAGCGAACCAATACGTACGGGCTGTAAAGAAAGCTGGAAATTGGCATGCGCAAACGCTATTAAAAAGAGTGTTTTCTGTTTCAAATCAATACTGGCGCGGTATTGGGCAGATTCCGCAAAGTGGACTTGTTTTCAATGATGAGTATGCTGATCTCGATGCGGGTACAAAGTTCGCCCTTACTGCTGTAAGCACTCCAGAGCAGGGCCTCTGCATCAGTGGAGACATTATGCTCGGGCAAAAAAAGCCCTACGATTGCCCACACTTTGGCAAGAAATGCCGTCCGGAACAGCCCCTAGGCGCCCCAATGGTGTCTTCCGAAGGCGCCTGTTCTGCCTACTACCGTTACAGTCAGCAGGAAAAGTTCAGTGAACATCCAATGTCCGTTACCGATAAAGACTGAAGAAATCATCAAGCTGGGGCACGGTAGTGGTGGAGAGATGACACAACGTCTACTGACCAACTATATTCAGCCAATCTTCAACAACAGCTGGGTTGCCCAGGCTGACGAT
Source organism: Microbulbifer epialgicus (assembly GCF_041447265.1). NCBI lineage: Bacteria > Pseudomonadati > Pseudomonadota > Gammaproteobacteria > Cellvibrionales > Microbulbiferaceae > Microbulbifer > Microbulbifer epialgicus. The sequence continues at coordinate 41,785 of NZ_JBGMEK010000016.1, read as the reverse complement.
AGCGCAACACTACCGTGGGCAGCGGATCAGTTAGTTTTTACCACTGACTCCTTTGTCATTTCACCACTGTTCTTCCCGGGCGGAAACATCGGCGAACTTGCTGTCTACGGCACCGTTAATGACCTGGCAATGGCCGGTGCTGAGCCAAAGTTCCTGAGTTGCAGTCTGATCTTGGAAGAAGGGCTACCGTTGAAAACTCTTAAGCGGGTTCTGCTTTCCATGGCAAGCGCAGCGAAAACAACAGGTGTTAGCTTGGTTACTGGTGACACCAAGGTAGTGGAGAGAGGTAAGGGCGATGGGATCTATATCAATACCAGTGGGGTGGGTGTTCTCCTAAGTAATCAGCCAACTGATGCCAGACAAATTCAAACTGGAGATCTTATCCTGCTGTCAGGCGATGTCGGTCGTCATGGGATCTCAGTAATGGCATGCCGTGAAGGCCTGGAATTCGAAAGCTCGCTGACGAGTGACTGCGCTCCACTCAATGGTGCCGTAGCAAAGCTGCTACGGGCCGGAGTTGAAATTCACTGCCTACGAGATCTCACACGCGGCGGCCTAGCTACAGCACTGGTAGAGCTTGCAGAAAGCTCCTGTAGGGGGTTTGTATTAGAAGAAAGCAGTATTCCGCTCAGCGAAACAGTGCGGGGTGCCTGTGAAATACTAGGGCTTGACCCGCTCTATGTGGCGAATGAGGGACGCTTCGTGGCCTTTGTTCCAGAGCGTTTTTCAAATCTGGCAATTTCAATTCTCAGAAATACGGAAGTAGGGGCATCCTGTGAATACATAGGTCGGGTCGATGGTGAAGCTCGTCCCCAGGTGATTCTAAGGAACAACCTGGGGTGTGAGTGTTTGTTACAGCGGTTGCCAGGGGAGCAATTGCCGAGGATTTGCTAGGCCACTTTCTCCTATACGATTATTTTACATAAATATATTTTTCAGACGGCTATATCTCAATAGCTTGGGATGACTAATTATTCACAGCTTTTCTTTTAATTTTCTTACTTTCCCAGCATATTTTTCACCCCATTTTCCCATTTCCAATAAAGTCGGAGCCAAGCTTTTCCCAAAAGCGGTCAGATTATATTCAACCCTTGGCGGGACTTCAGGAAAAACCTTTCTTGAAATGATCTTATCAGCTTCCAGCTCACGTAGTTGTACGGTTAGAACGCGCTGTGAAATACCTGGTAGTAGCTTCTTTAGCTCCATGAACCGCAACTTTCCATTTAACAAGTGAAACAGGATAGCCACCTTCCACTTTCCACCTATGACCGCCATTGTAATTTCTATCGGGCACCCAAATTCACAGTCAAATGAATTTTTCATCGCTTTCTCCAATAAATTCCCAATAGTTACTTTTTTATCCTTATATCACAAAAAGGTGCATACTTACCAAAACTAGCATCTGCTGCTACTGTATTGCCAACGAAATAACATACAAATCAGGAGACCCCTATGAGACTTGGAAAGTACTTGACATTGTTTACTTGTCTGGCGATCTCAATCACCACAATACCTGCTCTTGCGACAGTAAAGTTGTATACGATCGACTGTGGAAGGGTCTATGTGAAAGATTTTGGCGATTTTTCTAATACCGGTTTTTTTGATGGGAAGCCGGTAGAAGCTGCAGCGCCATGCTTCCTAATAGAACATCCTAAAGGCCGCTTGCTGTGGGATGCTGGTGTTGGGAAGAATGAAACGATTGCTGGCCTCAAGCTCGTTATTAATCCTGTAACTCCGGAGTTGAGAAAGATCGGCTTAACACCCAAAGATATCGACTTTTTGGCCTTTTCACACCTCCATATTGATCATATAGGCCAGGCGAATATTTTTACGGACTCTACATGGATTATGAATCCTGATGAGTGGAGCAATATGAAGGATAATCTTGGAGAAAAGTCTCTTGTCAGTTACTATCCTAAAGCTCAAAAGAAGCTGATTCATCGAGATTTTGATGTGTTTGATGATGGTTCCGTAAAAATACTTTTACTTCCGGGGCATACATCAAGCCACCAGGCTCTAATGGTTAAACTTGAAAACAGTGGATATGTTCTCCTTGCCGGTGATACCTATCATCAGAGAGAAAGTCGAACGGAAAAGCTTGTGCCAAGATTTAATGTTGATAGGGCGGATACGCTTGCCTCTATGGACAGAGTAGAAGGCTTAGTAAAACTCAAAAAAGCCAAGCTTATTATTCAGCATGACATTCGAGACTTCAAATCACTACCTAAGTTTCGAGAATACATGGACTAAAAATCCACTCTCTAAGAAGGCAGGTTTTTGCCAAGAAAACTACAGTTAATGTGTCGAAATTGGTATTTACTTGTCTTCTTTTCCATGGCAAATATTTAGCAAGAAAGGGCTGATGTCGAGGCAAGCATATGGAAATCCTAGGTAACAATCGATGATTCAAGTTGGATTCAGGTATTAAATAGCTGTGTTATTATTGTCATTACCAGAGAAAAGGGCTAAAGCCCCCCCAATGTTTCCTCGCTAGGAATGCCAACATCAAAGCCATTTAGAATGGCTGATAGCTGATGATACCCGGCTATAAGGAAGATCAACTCTGCAGCGCCATCCTCACCAAACTCGTCGACAGCCATTATCCATGTCGCCTCGGGAAGTCGGCCTCCAGAGGCAAGTGAGGTGGCAACGCTGTAAGCAATACCTTCTTCACGTGTCAGGTCGTTTGGGCGTTGACCTGCGGCGATAGTGGCTATTTTGTCAGAATCCAGGTGAATGCTTTCCCCGATAGCCGTGTGGGAGTAGAGTTCATATCCTGCCTTGAAGTGAGCGCCAGTGGCCAGGATAGCAACCTCCCGCGTGAGCCTGGGGAGCTTGGGGTTTTCTGCAATAGCCTTGATATTATCCCACCAGGGTTTGCCAAAACTCGGGTATTGAAGAGCTGGAGCCCAGGGACCAAGCAATGCGCCATCTTTGCGCTTTTTGATGAACCCGGAGAAGTAACCGCCCATCTCATCACTCATATCGTCATAGAGAGGTTTCTGTTCTTCGCTAAGTTCGCCCGGCGGGATGGCGGGAATACGCATGGCTTGATTCCTTAGAAATCCAACGAGGGGAGGTATTGCATCAGGATAAAGTCTAGATACAAAATTCAAAGAATGAGGCGTGTAAAGTTAGTGTTGTTCGGGCAGCCAAGGGATTTGGGGAAATTAGAGGGCCTGATCACCTATAGATGATCAGGCTGGGAGAAATCAGATTCTCAGTAGTCAACGGTAGTTATAATAAAGTTCCCCTCAGTTGCACCTTCGCTATCCTGATCGGTATAGGCAATCCAGGCAACTGTCTCACCGCTGGCTGACAGCTTATCTTTCAGCGCAAGAGTTTCCATCATATTGCGAGGCACATCGAAGTGCCACTGTGAGCCTAGGGCCTGACACTCACTTTCACCGTTTGACCAAGTATTTTTTGTTGTCGTGAGTGTCCACATGCTCGGATAGTCGGCGGCACCATCATCCTTTAGATCGCCCACATGCAATGCGCCATTCAAACGTCTCTTGCAGGCGAAGATGCTGGACCGATCACACCGGCGGTCATTAAAGCGTCCATTACTTCCGATAGCTGCACAGTCTTCACCAATACTATAGTCATTGGGTTCACCCTCACCCCAGGACCATAGAGCTTTATTTTGAAATCGGCTATCTGTAGCGCTGACATCATAGTGCTCTACGGTATTGATGCCGTCATCCCAATTGTCCAGGCTATCGTCGTCACCACTTTTCCAATGCCGGTTCAGTCCGCCCCAACCATCAAATACCACATCGAATGATTCGTGATTATCATCGGTATTGCTGTCATTTTTAGTCCAAAAAAATACAAATCTTTTCTTACCATTCAGGCCATCATGCTGACGAATTTTTTCTCGTGATAACTCGCGAGTGGGAAGTGAAGTTCGTTTATGATTAGCTACTTCAAGACCATTAGGAAAGTCTTCTTTATAATCCTCTGGAGTGTAAATGTAATCCAAACCTATTTGACTAATAAGATGATTTTTAAAAGTGGTCTGAGCCCCAGAGGATACTGCATTTTCAATATGCACTATTACTGTTCGGTTAGTACCGTATTGATCTTGTTTATATGCCCAGTCTCTTAAGTCTCCTAATACCGTTGAGATGGGAACCCGCTGTGGGTCGAACCAGAAATTACAATAAAATGAGCCGTGACAAAAAACCTGATCGCCACTGAATTGATGCAGATCCAACTCTATGATTTCAGCACCGACATCAATTTGATCTTTAACTCTAAGAGATTGCTCTGCACCCACCCAGATAGCACCATAAGCATCCGAATTATAACTATTATGTGTCGCCAATACCTGGGTATAGCGGATGGGTGTTGAGTAAGTGAGTCGTCGTTGAAGCTCCAATGCGTACTTTGCATGATCATCAGTACGCTGTTCGGTGTCGTAATCGTAATAGAGGTTGAACTGAAGCAGCATAGAATAAGGGTCGGTCTCCGCTAGTACGGAGTTGCTCATCATAGTAATAATGGTGAAGAGGGCTGCACAGACCCGCTTTAAAAACGTGGGGAGCGAAGTTGAATGGATTTTTATCATTATTATCCCTGCTATCTTATTGATTTATAGGTTTCTTTGGAAAGACTAAGTAGCCGATCCTATATAACTTTCTAGATCAGCAAACAACTCACATACAGTCACGCATGCTCTCATAAATCTGTGTCATATTTTTTACAATTGTATTTTCGCCCCCTGGAATTTGGCAACTTATAAATGCTTATTAATAGGTCCAAATGCAACAATAGCCTTATATGTCATTTAACAATAAATCCATTGAAGCTATCTTTTATCCATCTCTGAGAACCACCTCACAAAATCAGATTGCTTCCTTAGCTATCAATCTACAAATTGAGATTATGCATAGGAGCCCCGCCAGTGGACTTACACCAGCTGGATCAGGCACATGAGTAGGCCCATAGAATTACATTTACGTCCCCTTGCAGTCAAATCCAACTTATGGATTTATACATTTAAACAAAAATATTTGTATAGTGATTGAGCTTCTATTGAAGGCTTAAAGTTATATTGGGTGAATTCATTGCATGGTGATTTCCAAAGTAATTCACATAGCAATCTATGCACTTCTATCTAAATATTCACAGCATTATTTAGCAGTGCCTCAATACCGACTTGAGTAGAGATCTGGCTTGTTGTCCTCCATTCCAAGACTTGCTTTTGTCAACCTTTGGCACCGCCAATAATATTGTAACTTTGATTTATAGAGCACTAGTTTCGTAGCTGGCATATAAACTTTAACTGTACAAACGGAATATTTTATCCGCTAATTTCTTGCAAATCTCGGCTCGCCAGTCAAATTATGAATGCTCAGAAAATAAAAAGTTAGAGGCTTTTAGTAGCTCAAGGAATCCAATCTAGCAGGAGTGAAAGTTGGTTAATTAATAGCATGCCAACTTGTAAGCATGCATCTAGTAATGAACCCTATACTTCAAGCGTTTTTAGGAGATTAGTTACCTTTTTGTTTTATTGAATTATACTGTAAGGACTTATCCTTCACGCTCTTAAGGCGCCCTAATTTGTTGTTCTTATAGGCCTTGCTTTATACTTCAAGAGACTCTCTTATGGACTCAAATAAAACACCTGAATATATCAGGAACTTCAAAGGATATGGTGCTGATCGTCCTGACCCCAAATGGCCGAATGGCGCGCGTGTCGCAGTATCTATTGTTCTAAATATTGAGGCGGGTTCTGAATTGTCATTAGCATCAGGAGATGAAAAAAATGAAAGTATCTACGAAATTATAGAGAATGTAAAACGAGGGCCAAATTTGGCGTTATCTTCCCATTTTGATTATGGTCCTCGTGTAGGTTACTGGCGAGTTATGCGTATATTGGATAAATATTCTATCCCCTGCACAGTAAGTGCGGCCGGGAGGGCAGTAGATTGCTCCCCTTGGTTAGCAAAGGATGTAGTAGCAAGAGGGCATGAAATCGCCTGTCATAGCTATCGCTGGGAGAATCATACAGAAATGTCCAAAGAGCATGAAAGAAGGATTATTAGAAAAACTGTTGATTCCATTCAGAGGGCAACTGGAGTGCGTCCTTTAGGTTGGCACACTAAAGGATCATCTTCTATTCTCACTCGCCAATTACTTGTGGAAGAAGGGTTTCTCTATGATTCAGATGCTTATGACGACGACCTTCCTTATACAGTAAATATTAAAGATCACAACCACATTGTAATACCTTATGCATTTGATACAAATGATATGCGCTTTATGGCAGGAGGCAATTTTGTCGGATCTGCGGATCTCGCGAGTTATTGTATTGATGCCTTTGAAACGTTGTGGCATGAAGGTGAGCAGCAACCCTCCTTAATGACTGTAGGCATCCACCCCAGACTATCTGGGCGGCCTGGAAGAATATCTGGATTAATTAAATTTCTAGTACATGCACTTGGTCGCGGGCAAACTTGGTTTGCCAGGCGTATGGATATAGCCCGGCATTGGCAATCCATCTCCGGGAGTCATATATAGCTATTGGTAGAAAGTCAAAAGAGTGAAATTGGATTTTTAACTAATGGTTGTTATTAAGCCTTGACAATAACTTCCCATTCTCTAGTTGATCCTGCGGGGCTTTCCCCTTATCTATACTTTCAAGGATTTAATTATTATGAGTAGAATACCTCTGGGAGCACTTGAGGAGTTTGATAATAAAACCCGAGAGTTTTTGCAATCAATGCCTCCTATAAATCTGGCTCAGATGCTTGCCCGTACGGGTGTTGCAAGTGAAGTGTACGCTCTGATATTTGCTCTATTTGACGATAACTATCTACCAGCTGAAGACCGGGAAATCATGCTCTTTAGAACGTGTAAAAATAGTGACTGTAGCTACGAAAGTAATTTTCACAAAAAGACAGCACACTTTTCAAAAGAAATAGCTGTGGCAGTACTCTCAGAGGATATCAGTTCTTTGAACCCATGGGCTCAAAAATTGTGTATCGCCAGTGATGAGATGTTTCATGAAGGCAAAATGAGTGAGGCTTCGGTAGATGCGTTTGTATGTCATTATGGATCCTATGATACAGCCTGCCGGGCTATTTTCTTCCTTAGTTGGTGCAACCTAACTACTTTGTTTGTTGAGTCAACAGGAGTGCCCCTTGAGGATGATTCAGTATTAAACAACATTAAAACCCCTGGGTGGATGACGAAGGGGGGAGTGTAGTATATGATATCATCATAGTATTCACTAAGATGCTCAGCCGGATATAAACGACAAAGAAGCGATTGTATTGCGTTCTGCAAATGATGCCGATCAAACCATAGTGAATCGCCAATTCCTTTGGCATATAACGGAAGGAGGCATTGGATCTGTGCAGATTACCAGCGATCTACCAATTCTATAATAAGTAAAAGTTGGGGGTAGGGCATATTAATCAGTCAGCGAGAATTTAGACTAGATTGCGACATTGAGAAATTGTCTTTTCAAACGCTAAATGAGGGCGGTGAACTTTTAAGTCCATGGCCTGTCGTATTTAAAAGCTAATCGCCCCTATTGCCTCTCGATAGAAGGACTTTGACCAAGCCCACTAGGGATAATGTCTATTACGTAGATGGATCTCAGTACAATAATTTTTTCGCGCACTAACAGCGAGATAACAAATACCAGACGGCTGGCAATCTCGCTACTTATTGCGCTTGGCGTGCATGCAATATTGTTCACTACCCCAGTATCACTGGCTCCGGAAGCGGAACTGAGGAGCACGTCGTCACTTGAAGTTACATTGTTGACCAGGAAGAAGGTTGCAACCTCACCAGCCGTTAATACTGAGCGCCCTTCCACTCAGGTAGAGTCCCAAGAGGTTGAGCGACACATTGCGGAAAACACCGTCAAGGTTAAGACGGAACAATCTCCCGTTCTTTCCCACCCCGATAATGAAGAGCAGGGCAAGTCAATGTCGAATTCCGAACTTCCTTTGAGCGCAGGTGAGCCGAACACTCAGGTCAAACCCCAGCAGCCCGAACGCCTCAGCGTAGAAAACCCGGATAAGGTCAATGGGACTATATCGCGCCCCAAGCCCGAAACACCTTCGACGATAAGCACTAGGTTTATGGATATGCCTGTTAATTTTGGGACCGAAAGTCAATCTACAGTATTTGATCCAGTAATGGAGAGAAAGCTCGCTCGAGAGCGCAGTAAAGTTCCAAGATTTGAACACACCGAAGTCAATTATACCACTGCTACAGGCACCTTTGTTCAAGTCGGGGATCGCTGTTTTGACGTCAAGGACATGCCCCCTGGAAATAGAAATAGTGACTTAAACCCGTGGTTCGGGGCTAAGTGCCCCAATAATTCCAGATCCAAGGAAGATATTGACCGGCTAGCGGAAAAATACGGTATTCCATAAATCCATAGAAAAACTCTATAGTGCATAACATTACTGAGATCAGGTGTCATCTTGCAGTTCCAGCCATTTCAAAATCGCAAAGGTCGTTTCTTCCGGCTTTTCTTGCTGGATCCAATGACCGCAATCGAGATTGACCACTTCAACATTAGGCACGAACTTGTGCAGGCTCTCATTCCTCGGGACTGCATCCCGATCGCCATAGATCATGAGTGTGGGTTGTTCGATAACAGGATTCACATCCGCCAGCAGGTACCAGTTGCGGTCAAGATTTCTATACCAATTTATGCCACCAGTGAATCCTGTTGATTCGAAGGCAGTTACGAAAACGGCCAGTTCGCTGTCGCTCATTATGGGCTCACCGAGTGGTGTTTCTGCTTTGGCGAGATTGATCATCGCCATGCCCGGATCTGGTTCTCTAAGTGGCTCATTTTTCCTGTACAGGTTGCGCAAGAACTGAAACGTATTCTCATCCAATACGTCGTCTGCCACGCCTGGCCGCCGGTTGAAATGGACAAAATAGTAGTCACTACCAAGTATTTGTTCCATGAATTCGACCCAGGGAACTTCCCCGCGTTCCTGGTAAGGCAAGCTTAGATTTATCACCTTACTAACACGATCGGGGTGCAATAAGGCCATTCCCCAAACAACCATCGCCCCCCAATCATGACCGACAAAGGTGGCATCTTCATATCCGTAGTGATCGAGAAGTGCGGCGAGATCACCCGTTAAGTGTTCAATGTCATAAGCAGTTACTTCCTTCGGGCAGGATGAGTTGCCATAACCCCGCTGGTTTGGGACCATGACATGGTAGCCTGCTTTTGCGAGGGCAGGCACCTGATAGCGCCAAGAAAAGGCATGTTCTGGCCAGCCATGACAGAGCACAATCGGGTTTCCCGCATTTTGCTGGCCCATTTCAAAGACTTCGAGCTTCACATCGTTGACTGAAATAAGTGTGGGTTTGGGAAAGTCGGTTGGATTAAACATTAAATTTCCTTTTTGTCATTGCAGGGCGAGCTGCACCGCCTTTCATTTCGGACAGTGTTCTTTCCGGCCCCTAAGGATTGAGGATCTAGGCTGGAAGTTCTAAACCCCGTTGCTTACGAGAACAACCACAGTTTAAGATCTAATAGTGCCAAATATTGGTACTATTAAATGGTAGCCTTACGAAATGAACACTCGTCTTAGACAAGATGCCATCGTACGTAGCCTTCGCCGCAACGGTACTTTGACAATCGCTGACTTAGCGAAAGAAGTTGGTGCCTCCAGACGCACAGTATTACGTGACATTAGCGCACTGCGAGATGAGGGTTTTGTCATTCATTCTGAACCTGGGCGCGGGGGAGGCCTTCAACTTGATCCACAATCGATTCAGACAACAGCGCGACTTTCGGTTGCCGAGATCTTTGCGCTTCTCATCAGCGTTGCATCCATGCGTGCAGCCGGGAATCTGCCCTTTTCAGATCTCGCAGACGTGGGGCTAGCCAAAATTGAGAAAGCCCTGCCGTCGGAAAAAGTCCGGGATTTGCGCCGATTTCTGGATTGCTTGTATGTCGGGCAGCTCTCTCCCCAGGTAGACATTTCCGATATGGGAGCAATGGACCCCGCCTTACTTCCCGCATTCGAGACAGCTTTTCTCCGACGGCTACACCTGCGTTTCCGATACCGTGATGCAAAAGGAGTCTTAACCAGCCGAAATGTCGAACCGCAAGCCATGCTAATCTTGTCGCCGCTGTGGTATTTGGTGGCCTGGGATCCTGCACGCAATGATTTTCGGAATTTTCGAATGGACCGGATCAGCGAACCAGAATATGTCGAAGGCACAACATTTCGACGACGACATGTGCCATTCAAGGATAGCGTCCGCCCAATTAGACATTTACCTCGCTGAACTTATGATATTGAGTAGCATTTGGTATTACATCTCGGATACGTACTAAAAAGGGGGAAGAAAAGAATACACTGCGCTCGGAACCGTATGAGGCATAGATGCCGATTACGAGCTTACAGGGATGTATTCATAACGCGTCTCAAGTGCAGAGTATTCTTTCCTTCTGACCCAGTAGATTATACGACTGGAAATTCGACAGCCAGCTTCCACAAACCCGACATTACCCAAGATTAATGGGGTTATCTGACTGACTCTGGTTGCGGAGAAGGGGAGACCTATTTCAACAGCGCATGTATTGACCCAGACGACATACTCATGATACCGCCACTGATTTCGATAAAGCCGATATAGACGGCGCCGGCAACCCTAATGGCCAAAATGACGACTTATCTGTCAGGCTTTCTCCAAAATTAAAAAGTAACTGCGATCTTTATATTCATACCCGGAATATCCATCCAAATTCACAACGTCTAGAAATTTATACTGCGGATGATTCATCGCATAGCTGACCTGATCATCAAAGAAATTCTGATACTCGATACGGGTACTCTCAATAACTTGATTACCGGCCTCCAGAGGCGCTCTTAACTCAAATAACAGTTTTGCACTAGGCATTAATAGTGACGTAAGCTTGCTTAGATAGAGCTTGATATGCCAATGGAAACCGATGGCAGCGAAGCTGTAACAAAAATCCACCTTCCTATCCAACTTATCAATAGCATTAATCACTTGGAAATGAGTCAACCCATTTAACTGACAATACTCTCTGGTTACATCAAAAGAATTGTAGTACTCACCTTCATTGATTAGCCGAATACCCCTGTATTGTACGCTCCCAGAATCACCATCCTGAAGATAATAAAAAGTGTTTTTCCAACTGTACCTTTTGAAGAAATATACACTCATTCGACCTATACCAGCACCAAGTTCAAGGCAGCAGGCTGGGTGTAGTGTTTCCAAGAAGGGGGTAACAGCATCCACATAAGGCGGATCTTCATAAATGTACTTATCCCCATTTGACTGCAAGTCTATATAAGGGGCTGCACTATCTGGGAATTCAATATCCACCTTACTCATAGCTCATCCTTGATACAAATCCGGTACATATATACTGGTAAATTTCTATATAACTTTCCTTTCCGCCTTTACTGCCCTTGCATTGACAAATAAAAGGCAAACTACAAATCCAGTCAATGCCAGATATGCGTTCATAGTAAAAGCCCTAGCAATGCCACTTGATAAATCCGGCGACATAGCGACGATTGTAGTATTTATACCGAGACCCAGCGCTCCACCGACTGTTTGTGACATATAAAAAATACCAGCAGCCAAGCTTGATCTGGAAGGATCGACAATTGTAATAGCGATTGTGGTAATTGTTGAATAAAAAGCACCGAAACCTATGCCAAGAAGTATTAGTTCGAATATCATATCTAAGATTGTCATTTCTTCATGGAGGCGGGCCAGCATGAACATGCCTAGGAATATACATGCTGCGCCTACCGATACAATCATCTTAGGTTTTAGCTTTTGATAAAGAAACCCAGATATATAGGATGCAAAGCTAGAGAAAATCAAAATTGGCAGAAGCCCCATGCCGGCTAAAATCGCCGAATAACCATGCACTTTACTAAAGTACTGTGGTATGTAAAAAATAGGCACATAAAATGCTACAGAGATCATGAGACTGGCAAGGCATGCAGCAAAAAACCGATTATTTCGAGCTATATCATTAGGTATTAGGGCATTTTCTTTTGCTCGCCACTCAACGATAATAAAAAGCCCTAAAAACACTAAAAATATTGTCATTAGGGTGATGATCAGGGGGCTTCGAAAGCCGGTATCAACGGCCCTATCCAGTGCAAGCAATAAGCATAATAAAGAAATAGATAGAGTAATTACACCTGCATAGTCAATTCTCTCCTTTACATCTTTAACCAGGTCAACGCCTACAAACTTCCAACACAATAGACATGCAACCACAGCTTCTATCGGATTGAGCAAAAAAGTCCAGCGCCACCCTAGCAGATCACTGATACCGCCTCCGAGTATGGGACCTATAGCGTAGGAGACACCACAAATTGTCATGATCAAACCGCCAGCAATTCCGGACTGGTCTCTCGGTACAACGTTAAAAATCATTCCAAGTATCGATGGCCACATTATAGCGGCACCAACCCCCATTAGGGCACGTGAAACAAGTAGTGAAGAAATATCTGATAAGAGTGCACAAATTAGAGAAAAAGTCGCAAATATTGCGCTACCTATAAAAAAGAGCTTCCTTCTCCCGAATATGTCCGCTATGCGCCCACAGGATATGATCAAAACACCGAATATCAGTGCATAGCCGTTGATCAACCACTGTGTGGTAGTGATATCGCTATTAAAGCTAATTTCTATAGAGGGAATGGCAACAGGGAAAATAGTCGTGTCATTTACGATAAAATATAATGCAAAACTCAGCGCGGTAAGACTAAGAATCTGCTTCTTTGTGAGAGGGGTGGTCGTTTTCGGCATACTAGTTAATATAACCAAATCTGATGCTCGAGGGCTTGAAAAAGCGGCGTATCTAGTTGCTTTGCTGTCGCCAAAGAATTAAATAACCAAGGAATACGCCACCCTGAACAAGGTAGGCCGCTTTGTGGCGACTTTTATGTGCCAACTCCATCATCCTCACCACCCAGTTGCCCCGTAAGTGACCTTTCCAGATCGCAGGTGAGGATACTATTTGAGCCACTCAAGCTGGAACGTTGGATAAGCAGCCAACGAAATACAAAAAGTATAAATACAGAGATGTGTAGACAACGTCAGTTTTCTGGCTGCGCTCTTACATTACGCCGCTACGACCATTCCAACTGTATCAAGTTGGATATTCCAGGGTAGCAGTGCCTCATAGTCCTTAACGGACTGTAGGCTACTTAGCTTTCACACAAACAAGCCAGGAATCCCATGGGAAACTATAACCAGCTGACCCTGAAAGAGCGATACTAGATCGAAGAGAGCTATTGCGCTACAGCTCAATCGTTCCAACAAAACCATTTTCCGAGAGCTTAAACGCTGCAACCCTTACTGTACGTAGAGCACCCACTGATAGGCGTTGCAGTAGTGGCGCGGAGCGCGAAAGTACAGTTAGCTCGATTGCGAAGTGACAGTACAAATCGAACATCAACTGAAAAACGCAAGCCCTGAACAAATCGCCGGATACATGCGTCTTGAGAAGTGTGACAAAACAGTCAGCTGTTCAACCATTTACCGGTGATCAGCAGTCCCATCTGGAGGCTAAGCCTGCCGCGAAAAGACGAATCTTAACGAAAGCGCCAAGGCTCTGATAGCGAATTCCTGTATTAGAATTACGTATCCCTAATGAGCCAATAATGGTTTGGAATTAAGTTGGCAGAAGAACAGGTGGAACTGGACACCCACAGAAATCATCAAAAATTTATTTTGCTGATGTAATTTTAAAAGTCCCGGCAGATCACCTTGTCGAGGCTTTTTACTATCCGTTTTTAATGAGTTCGTCAGGGCCGAGTTCGCTTTCTTCGAATACCAGCTCGTCCGCAAGCGATCAATCTCCACCACTAGTTTTGACCTTTGTTTCCTGGTATAGCAGCTTTCCTTACGCCCGATGAAAAAAGGCGCTCAAATACAGCCTCAGCCTTTGGTAGTTCGCTGTAAACCTTGGTCAGCTACTTGTGGGGCACCAAGCTATTCAGCTTTACTATACAATGATGCACTGGCCAGACACTCTTCGGCGTATCGTTGAACAGCCAATTCTTCCTGCCAATCACCAACGGCCAGGTGGCGTTTCCTACAGTGTTGTTGTCGATACACAGACGGCCATCATCGAGTAGACATTCAGTTTTTTCCAGTTCTTATCCAGGTAAGGAATGGCCTTGCCGAGCGCACTTTTGGTCAGTGTTTTTGGTAAGGTTTTAATCAACCATGAACGCAGATTTTTGCAGAACTGCCAAGCTTTCCTATTGACGGAGTCGATAGCGTTCTTGCGGAGATGACCGATGTAGTTGAGGGCATCGACGACGGTCATTCTGAGTCATTAATCGAATTTCTCACCCGGATCGTCAGCGGCGATTTGAACCTCTTCACTTTCGGAGGTTTTGCTTTTTTAATGTTCCGCATGAAATATCAGACCTGACCGTCACTTCGCAAGAGTTCTTCCAGAAACTGTAGACGTTCAAGGGCGGTAGAAACAGCTCCCTGAAAATTCTTACTCGTGGTCTCAGCTTCCTTTCCCTCCTGCATAAGGCGATCCCTCGCTGCGTCGAGCAGTTTTGTGCTCTCAGGAAGGGCTTCTTTGGCTGAAGCTACGAATTTGGAGTCATTGAGATGAGCCATCGCTTCCTGGCGAACCTCGGCAGCCTGCCTGAAACTATCGTCTATCCCGCTACTGAGTGCTTGAAGGCGCATTGCTGTTTCATTTGTCAGGCCCTGCTCATCGATACCGGCCGACTTGACCTTGTCGGTTAGAACTAATCCGCTCACAGCCGGGACAACAACTGGGGTACCAACAGTGAAGCCTTCTGCCTTGGCGAGCCTTGGATTGGCCGCAAGTAGTGCGGCCTCAGCGCGGCGCTCAAGATCGGCACTGTCGCTTCCCTCAATCCTGTACAGTTGATGGGCCAAGGCGGCCAGAGTGCTTTCATGGCCAAGAATAGCTACTTGCATCGGCATGGCGTTTTCTCCTGCTCAGGGGGTTAGATTAAGTGCGGCAAAAGGCGCAGTCAGGCCCCCGGGGTGCACCTCAATTGGGGAGGAAGTGATATTTCCGATGGGTGTGGCGGCGCCACCGGAGCCTGTGACAATACGCAGCGAGGTAATTCCACCAAAGTGGTTTACGTGATTTCCAGCTGCAGAAACACGTGGCGCGGCAAGTAGTATAACTTCACGTACACTCGCCTGGCTGCGCAGCTCACAATGGTTGTTGGCAAAGGAGAGTCCCGCACTACCGGGTTCAACGAGGCTCATCATGGCGCCGGTGATCGGCTGGGCCAAGCGCGCGTGGTTGCCGGTACAAGTAATTTGAGAAGGCACGGATGGCAACACCACTGCAAAGCTCCCTGCAGATACAGTCCAGATTTCCTCTACAAAATTGAAATAAATCAGCTCGGTCGTTTCAAAAATAGGTATCGCTGCGGTATAGCCGTTTATAGGGGAGCCTGGATCGCCCTCGCCGAAATCATCCAGCGGCAGTCCAATCTGAATCGCGCGCCAATCAATCAATGCCCCGTTCCCCTGCAGCTCTCCGAAGATACGATTTGAGCTGATATTCACTCCGAGCAGAGGCAATTGAGCGAGGATACCAACAGAGGAACTTTCCTGCCCACCACCAATGTCCGACAGAACGTTAGAAGCTATATCCACACTACCGATACCCTGGACAGCAATGCCGGCACACCTCTGCTCAGCTTCCACCTCTCCCACACGTCTCAGTGAGTTACCAACAAT
Organism: Microbulbifer epialgicus; assembly: GCF_041447265.1. Taxonomy (NCBI): domain Bacteria; kingdom Pseudomonadati; phylum Pseudomonadota; class Gammaproteobacteria; order Cellvibrionales; family Microbulbiferaceae; genus Microbulbifer; species Microbulbifer epialgicus. The sequence continues at coordinate 26,035 of NZ_JBGMEK010000016.1, read as the reverse complement.
CTGACCAGATTCCACTGAGGTCAATGCGATCCCGGTAACGGCGCTTAGCTCGGCATTAAGCCCAATACCTTCGATTGCATTGTTGTCGATGGCAGCATGTCGGATATTGGCATCAGCTGCCGTAGCGATTCCTGCTTCCCTGCAATCGCGGATGATATTGCGCTTGATGAAAAGCGTATCGTGCCTTCCAGCGATACGGATACCGGCGTCGCAGCTGAACATTGTATTGCCGATGATTTGAGCATCAGTCAGAGTCTCGGGCAGTATACTCGGGGCGAGGAATACACCGTCCGCCCCCTGACTTCCGCTGGAAGAAATCTCGCAATCTTGTATCCGCGTAGTGCCAGCCGAAATGTGTAAGGCGGTGCGGTTGGCAGCAACGGTACTGCCTTCGATAGATAGAGATGCAAGGGGAATTTCAGCCCAGTTGATACGCAAACCACCGCCTGTTGACAGCACCAGGTTTTGCGACAGCCGGGCGGCGGCGATGTTCATCGCCATACGGTCGAAGCGTACCGCCTCACGACCGCCGAAGAGGATACAGTCGCGCGTGCGCAGCCCGGCAAAGACCACAAATTGGAGATCGCCGTCTTCATCGAGCCCGTAGGAGGAGCGTGAACCGAGTGCATGGGGGGCAATGGAGACACATTCCTCAATCTTGGTGCCCATCTGTACACCGTCGAGCGCAATGCCGAAATCGAAGCGGTCCTCCGGTGCCGGAGATGCAACCAATACTGTCAGCCGACGCAATGCCAATGCTGCAGTATTCACCGCTGCAACACCGTGTACCGGAAACTGGTTGCCGTCTCCATCGGTCGCCGGTGCGGCGAGAATGGAGAAGTCCTCAAGTTGGATATCAGCAGAAGTTTCTAGCCTTAGTGCACCGCCTGGCCCCTGATAAATGAGCAGAGTGCCGAGTCCTTGACCCGAAATACGTATACCGCTGCGGCCATTTAACAGCAGCGGTGAGTTCAGTGTGTAGACACCGGTTTCCAAGCACACAACGCCACCGCCGCTACCAACCTGGTCGATGGCCCCTTGGATAGTGAGCATTCCAGAGTTGTGTCCCTCTGCGGTGACACAGATAGTGCAGGCGCAACCTTCTCCCATCTCAAACAGCGGTGGCCAGAAGATACGGCAGTCTTGTACCGGTTGGTTAACGATACCAGGGCGCAAAATCGCAAGGCGACTATAGTGGCGTTGAATACCATCTGGTGGGGCCTCGTGCAGTCTATCGATCTGGGTATTTGCAGTGCGTGCAGCAAAGCGCCAGTGATCCATCTCTCGATAACCGCCTGGTCCGGCGGCGGTGGAGAAGGAGACGGTAATGCCGCTCTCCAGTACCACGGCACGATTGTCTTGTGGCACGGGAATCAGACCATCAGAACTTTCGCTATCGAGGTCGACCCATGCAGTACCATCATCAAGGCGGATAACGCCAGACTGATCCCAGCGGATAAGACGGGTATGTCGGGCTGCCAGCGTATCGCTGTCGGCACCTGAAGGCACAAGATCTGCTTCGATGGTATTTTCAAATTCGACTTCACGAATTTCCGGATCGACGTCGGCCACGCGTAGCATCTGGCCCGAGCGGTGGTTGAATTCGCGCCAATCATCGGTGATTTCAACCCAATCGCCGGGCTGAAAACGCAACACCTCGTCGCGGCCGATGCGGGACACTATGACGCGTTCGGCGCCTTCGGCGCCTTCGGCGATAGAGGTTACCGGGGCCCGCACGGAGGCATTTTCGCGGCTGAACTTGAAACGCGCACTCCCCTGAGTTGGCGGGTTACCGTTTGCATCCGGTTCTCCTATCGAGTGGAGTTCCACTCGATAGAGTTGATTTTCGATACCGGAATAACCTTCGGTCGGCGGCACCATGCAGGGATCTTCAGGCTCTTCGATATCGATGGTACCGGTGCTCAGCCGTGCGGTTGAAGGGGCTATTTCATCTATCCAGCCGGGAATATCCTCATCTGACGTGCTGCAATTTATATTGTCGTCGATATTTCCCAGTGCACGAACCTGCCATACCGTCTGCCAGCGGGTGGTAGTGTCAAGCCCACCCAAGGCTGGCTCCAGCAGACTCGGGAACTCTGTCGGCGTCACTTCGCGCTGCCAGCTAACCAGATAGATCAGGTGGATGTTATTATCAGATAGTTCTTCCGGAGTGGGCCAGTAAGGCTGGTTGAAATAATTGACGAAATCGCCTTCAGCCTGCGCAATCATCTCATCCAGTACACCCTCGGAGCCATCCGATCCGGTACGGCCGCGATCAAACACCGGTTGGGTAAGCTCTTCATCAGCACCGCTAAAATTGGCAGACCCGTGGCATTCCAAGAGAGTGCCATCCTGGTAGAAACGCCCGCGACCGATTTCAAAACCGTTTAGGGTAGGACGGATTTCAAAACCGCGAGGTGTCTCCCGCGGTACTACAGCACGACCAATGGTATCCACTGTTCCAGCACGGATACGACGTTCGAATACCTCCACAAGCTCATTCCAGTCGCTGTCGAGTACTGCACGGCCTTGTTGCAGGAATACCCCTGCAAAATCCCGCAGGCTGTCGAAGTTATTCCGACTGTAGTCACCGCTCATGGAAATTCCCCCTTTCCAAGCTGGATACATCGCAAAAATTTATTTTTCGTAAAAAATCCCGGCCTCCAGGCCAAGACGTAAATACTCCTCTAACCGAATGCGCAAATTGGCTTCCCGCTGCGGTGCCGCCAACAGGTGATAGGCCCCCATCTCTCCCTCGTCCGAAGCGCCTGTACGAATTTCTATTGGCGCGGTGCGGCTCAGTTGGGCATATGCTGAATGACAGGCACTTTGTGCGGTAAAAACCGGACGCATCCGGCGGGCAATGCGAGAGTGGAGCAAGGCGCGCTGGGCGGCGCCAATAGGACCGCCAGCCTCTGCCACGGAGGCGGCTATGGCATTATCGATAGCCAGCTGTGGCTGGCAGCGGTAGCGCCGCGGCGTTATCGAGGTATCGGGCACAAAGCTGAAACGCATACAGCCTTGCTGGCGTCGCAGGGCCCGGACTGGTGCCGAGTCGTCTGTGCTGCGAGCGTGCAAAATGGCGTTGGAGACCAGCGGGAAGCTGCGGGCAAGAATTCGACCGATCACCGTTGAAGCAATAATAGTGAGTGCGCCAGCTGCATCGCCCTCGCCAGCGGGGCCTGCGACCGCCAGGCTGGCAGCACTGTCTCGAGCCGGGTTAGCGGCGGCATCGACAATACTGTCGTGTATTTCTGTGTTAGTGGTTTGGTCGATGCGTAAAGGGCCGGTGATACAGCGCTCAATAATCAACTCCAAGCCACTAGTGGTAATTTCGAGACTGGTTGCCTCTGGACTCTGCGGTTCGCCACTGGCTGTAAAGGCGAGCCCGGGGATTAAGGTAAGGTGACGCAGAGTAACGGACTTGGGAGATTCCCCTTCACCATTCGGTTGAATAGTGAGGGGGCCTCCCTCAATAACCAGTCCGTCCAGGATAATCCGCGACTCTGCACCTCCGCTGACAGTGATAGGTGCGGCTGTACGCAGGGTAGGGCGTACACCATTGGCAGCACGCAATATCAGCTCCATACCCGCCTCAGCACTGATGGCGAGCGCTTCACTGAAAATATCTGAATTAGTGATCTCAACGATGCCTCCCCCAGGAGCGATCGTGTCAATGGCGCTTTGCAGATCGGGATGTTCAGGGCTGGGGCAGGAGACCAGCTCCTGCCCCGGGTCTTGTGTCAAGGTGGTGGCACGGTTGTATTGGCCACCTCCAATCCGGGCCGGAAAGCCAATGTGAAAACTGGCCCGCACTTCCCCTGGTTCCCCGCTGGGAAAGGCGAAGCGCCCAAGAACCGGGTCGACCCGCACCAGTGCATTGGCCGGTGGCACCAGTGGATTGCCGCCCTCAATTTCAGCCAAGTCCTCAGCCGGAATTGCGCTATGGGGCGAGTGATTCCAGCCGAGTTCGTCATCGGATAGGTCGCAGGCTTCGATACGAGTTACCGGCACCGCGACATCATTTACGAAAATTTCAAAAGCCCGGCCCGGCCCATACCAGAGGAAAGGCTCAGCAGCCAGAGCGCGGCGGGAGATATCGCCCGGTAGATGTTCCGGCTGGGAAATGCTGGAGATACTCTCCTCTGGTTGTGGCAAGTTCACCAGCTGGCGCGGCGCACCCAATGGGTCGAACAGGAAACGGCGGTCGTCGACCCGTACGCAGGGAACTCGGGTATGCGCCATAGGAATCAGCCGCCACAGAAACAAACCGATATTGGTGAAATTATGCCTGCCGCGGACGCTCTTGCGCCTGGGAGCCTGTTGAATCGAACGCACATCCGCCAGATGTGAAACCCGATCGAAAGCTCTACTCAGAGGTTCCAATTTCAGTGGATCGTGCAGGTCGGGGACCATGTGATGGGTTGGGCGAATATGATTCATATGCTGGCAGCTGGCGGTGACCTGGAAAAACTCCACCACATGGGCGGGCCAACCAGTAACGTCCCGAGCGAGGGCTTCCAGCACTGTGGCTGTTCCCTTGCGCCGACGATAGCCGATAGTGTTTGCGACCTCGGCGCGATTGCCAACATTTGCACCTTCCACCGGGTAAAGCGCGCGGTAACCGATGATGCCACCGATATAGGGGGCAGCCCAGTCTGCACAGGTCTCAATAAACAAATTGTCCAGCAGCTGTTCAATATTCTCCTCAACTACTGCGCCTTCACGGGACAGAACAGAAATAATGGCTCTGAGCGGTTCGCCTTCATCAGCGTCGCGCAATCTGTGAACTGCGGGTAGTAATCGGTAGAGGGCTTCAGGCGAGATCCGGTTCATGTCATTAATTCCAGCTTGTCGAGCGGATCCTCATCGAGGGTAAGTATTTCGGCTGGCAGCAGAATGCCGCCTGGCCCGAGGTGACCCGGCTGGGAAACCAAGCGTGAGTGGACAATCAGTGCGGTTTGTGGCGCTGTAGTGCGATATAGAAGATCAATATCCACCGCTGTCAGTCCCTCTACCTGATGTGCGGCGGCGGCGACTTCGGACAGACTGAGAAGCTGACCGAAGCCACGGGTTTTGAAGGAGAATGTTTCGCGCAGTCGAGCCTCAGTAGCGGCGAGAACAGCTTCGCTTGAGTAAGTTGTATCCACCGCAACTTTAAGTCCAAGCCGAAAGCTAGCCGGCTGGTAGGACAGCAAATCAACACCAACCAGCGGATCGCCCAGGCTGCGGAAAGCATTCAACAGGTTGGTAAAGGTGGCAGAATTGGAGGCTATTTCAGTGCCGCCATCGCCGGCGATAGTCACAGCAATGCGGCGTGTCTCGCCAACCCAGACCCAGCGCGCCTCGGCCTTGGCAATACCGGGGAAACTGAGCGCGAAGTCGCGGTAGTCGGTGAGGGAAACCAGCCGGCCCAAGGTTAGGGTATAGGCTGGTGCATTGAGACGCGCATCCGCTGCTGTTTCGGGATCGGCCCCACCGCTCGCAGGTAGGGGATTGTCTGTTTCCTTGAGGCCAAGAGGCCGGTCCAACGCCAGAGTCAATTGCCCTGCACGCAGATTGCCAGCCCGCCCCAAGCCCCGAGAATGATTGACAAGAATATTGTCTCGCCCAGCGGGCGGACGGGCGCCGGAGATGCCATCGCCGAACTCGATTATGGTGTTGCTGTCATCCGTCAGAGAGGTTTTATAGATCCGGGCCTCAGCATCGCGTTGATAGAGATCAGGTACTTCATCCCATTCTACGCCATCGATGCGCACAGACAGAGTACTTTTAACACCGGTCTCATTGGCCGCTAACCGATGGGTGACCGGGGCCTGCTTAATCTGGAACTTCTGGAAAGGCACTGAGGGATCACCACCGCCGAGTATTTCAGCAGCACCTTCACCATGAGCAGCGCGGGCCACATTAGCGTGAATGCGTAAGCTGGTGCGGTCAAAGGCGGCGCCCAGTGGCTCTTCCAGTTCGAGTTGGGAGTGAGTGGCGTCGGTGGCTAGGACCCTTTTTAATGTAGCGGTAACTGTTATCTCTGGTGCCGTATCGGGGGCTGGAATTGACTCGAAAGCCTCGCCCAATGCCAGCGCAGTGCCGATGAAACCGTCCTGGTCCCGAAGGCGGAAACTGTGGTTCTCTCCTTGTGGTTCAGACTGTCCCAGGAGAGTTACTATTGTGCCCCGCGTGAGCCCCCTTACCGCGCCGTCATCGGCCGCCAAAGTGATCACCTGCGCTGTTATTTTGAGACAGGCAGGGTGACCGCGAAAAATCAGTTTGCGCCCCTTGGGAAGGTCGTCACCACCTTGCTCCAACTCAATTTTATCGCCCGCTACCCATTTCGCCTGTGGCGTTTCAGCCAGGGGCACTTCGGTCGTGCCGCCATATACGGCAATACGTCGGTAGTCTTCCGCAAAGTCCAAAATAGAGTGCGGCTTATCCAGAGTCAGTCGGGTTGCTCGAGCGCTGATTGCATATATGGATTCTGCATCCGCTACGGTATCTTCGACCCGAAATACGTCCTCAAAACCGGAGCGCAGAGAAAGTACTACCCAGCTTTGGGGCACAAATGACTTGTAAACAGCATCAAGTGTTATTCTGTTGCCCGATGCCAGGGTAAAGTGCCAATCACCGGGGTGTTCCGGGGTACCGCGAATTCTCGATGGCGACGGCTCGGGAATGGGTTCCCCGGGTTCAATAATTGGAAAGTCGTCGCCTACGAAGCCAAAGCTCTCCCGTATTTTTTCTGACAGCACCCGTGGATGCGGTGCGTTGTAACCGAAAAGCGATGCATGCTCGCGTAACTGATAGAGCTTCAGCCCCGCCGTCGGCTTCCCGCCCTCGGTGGCCACACTATCCAGCGCCCGGTCCCAGGTGATACGTGTGCGTTGGCCTTGGGGCTCAGATTCCACAGCCACGATATATCGGAAATCCCACAGCGTGGAATTCTTATCGAAGCCTATAAAATCTTCATCGCTACGTTCACGGGAAACAAAAACGATGGCATCACCCACTTGCAGAGTCGGTGTGCCTTCGACCCAGGCGGTGCTATCGCCGTTGTTGGGCAGTACCGGGCGTGTCAGGCGCGGACGCAGAGTATTCCAGGCTACCTTGGTTTCCAGGTCGTCGAGGGTCTCAAAGACTTGTGGCTTTTCGTCCGGCCCAGGCTGGCTCTGTACGCGGGTACCTGCGGGCACTGTCAATTCAGCAACATCCGGCGATGCTCCGGGGGGATCCTCCATCAGGATTACCAGATCGGTTTCGGCAGCGGCACCAGGGTGTAGGCGATAGCCGATCAATCGCGCAAGCTCCTCAATCGACAGGCGCTCGGTGGCGGTTCCTATATAGGCCTCATTCGCCAAGCGCTCCTGATAGAAGGTCAATACGTCACAGACTGCAGCCCAGGCGTCGATCAGGGCAATGGAGAAATCGTCCCCTTCGCGTGTCCGCAAATTCGCCAGCGCCGGATGCGCTGCTGAGGCAAGACCGGTGAGCATGGACGCCTTGAAGTTAGCGTGGTCACCCGCGCGGAAGGCAATGGCTGATAGATTCGGCCGGTTTTCTGTTGGCCGCAAAGTGGCCAGCGTAGCGCCCATACAGCAGCCGCAAACAGATGTAGCTGAATTCTGATCCGGGTGGCCGACGTGGATGGGGGCTTCGTTCATTTACCACCTTCCATTTCTAACTGAAGGAAGCCACGCTCGGGAAAGTTCGGATTGTTCTCCAGCTGGGCAATCTCCAGCCGCCCAAAGGTCAGTACACCATCTTCCAAGGCTGCAGTACCAGTGCCACCGCGACGCTGGAAAGTATGCGCCTCTACAGAGGCTACGCCCTCAATGGCCATTACCCGGGCATAGATAGCACTGAGATAGATGGGTGTGCCGAACGTCAGTCGATCTGGATGAAAAAAGCCATTACTGCCGTCAGGGTTTCGGCCCGCACTGAGTACAAACAACACCTGATGTCGCACTTGGGAACGGAAGTGATCCGGATGTACGCAGATAAAAAGGGTGATTTCCAGAGGAACAAAGCGCGGGGCATCTATTTCCAGGTCGTAGCCAGCCATACGTACAGCATTTAGCTGTTCGCGTAACTCCTCCTCGAATTCCGCCGTCACCGGTCGATTACCGTACCGGTCGACGGTGATGAAAACGGTATGGCCATGGCCATTCCAGCGAAAGGTGGCAGCAGCACGCTGCACATCTCGGTGACGTTGGGCCATCTGCGCGTAGTCTTCCTGTGTCACCGCGCGCTCCTGGCGACGGTATGCATAGGGCGCGGCTTGGCGTACCGATTCCATGGATTCGGGATCAATGCCACCGCTAGCGGGAAGAGGGTTGCGTACGGCGGAGATCCCGGAAAGATTGGTCATGATGTGGGAAATTGCATCGGCGCCAACATTGCCGCGCCGACCGTTGCCAACACGATAGCTGGCAGTAAAAGATGTACCGGCAGTGGGGCGGCGGCCATTGCGGTCGTCGCCGAAACGCAGAAAAGCAGCCCCGTCGACTTCGGTTTCGAGAACGAAGTGGGAACTCTCCGGCATAGACTGCAGTAAATCCGGTTGGGCAAACCAATTTTCAGGGGCTGGGGCAATACCCGATTGCAACGCTATCGCTGGTTTACGGTTTTCTGTCGTGGGACTGGCGGCGGCATAGGCCGAGGGTGCAGCTTCGTCGAAAGGCGCAGCCTGCGATACAGGTCCATTTGCCAGGTGCGGCCGATAGCGGGGCGGTACACTGCGCGGTTCTGGCCTATCGCAGGATGTGCTTCCAGCTTCTGGCAACAACTGCAGGTGGGGCCGTGGCACTGTACCCAGGACCTCGCCGGAGATTGTCTGGCCATGGTCAGCGAGCAGTATATTGCCGAGTGCATGGGAAACTCCACGCTGTAACCCGCCACCGGCCGCTTCGTCCAAAGTCGAAGAAATACAAAAAGAGAATGGCAGAGCATCCTCCTCCGCCCAGCGAATCTCGGTGATAGATGCTCCCTCCAGCTCGTCGGTAAGCCCAGCCTGTACTGCGGCCAAGCGCACCACATGGCGCACATCCGGATCTGCATCGGCGGCTCGCCCGGTTCGAGGGCCCAGGCGCTCCTCGAAAATCAGTACATCGCCGATGGCCAAGCTGGGATGGTCACCAGCGAGGGTAGCGCGGGTTGCTCCCTTGGGCAGGCAGCACTCGGCATCAGACCATTCGTAAAAAGTCATGGCGTTTTCAGAAGCGCTCAATGTCTTTTCATGTAGCGATTCGAATACCAGTGGCGAGAGGTTCATGGCAATCCGAGCTCCATCACCCTCGTCAATAATTGGATCAAAGCCGGTGAGCCGAGTCAGGAATCTCGTGCCTGCGGGGATGACCAGGTCATCCACTTCCGATTGCAGTTGAATCCATACGCGTGCATTGGCACCATCATGCATCTTGTAGTCCACCAGCCGGGCATGGCGGCGTATCGAGGAGCGGCGGCGGGCGGTGGTGAGATAGGATTCGGTTGCTACAGCATCCTGGGCATAGGAGAGGCGATCGGCGGTATAAGCTAACACCTCCACGAGGGTAATACCCAAGTCCGCTATATTGCGCTCACGCCAATTGGGCATGATTTGCGTCATGCGGCCCAGCATCAAACGGCGGAAGCTATGGTAGTCCTTGGCGAGATAAGACAGCACCAGCTGTTCTGCGAGCTCCTCGGGGCAGTATTGGGCGGGCGCACAATCAAAATCCGTTGGGCATTCAACTTTGAAAGAAAAATCAACCTCGGACAGCACTCGGTCGATCCCCGGCGGCGGGTTAAGTGCACCGGGGGAGTCCACAAGACGTAGCCGGTAGTTGGTGTAATCCCCTGAAGACGAGGTGCGTAGCACCAGCAGTTGGTCTGGGGCGGTGAGAGTGCCAAGGTAAGTGATCAGCCCTGGCTCTGCCAGGGCTGGATCTGGTGCACTTCCACGGGTGAGCCACTCCAGAGTGATACCGGTGATCCGCTCGCCACCGTCCAGTTCAAAATTCTCCAGCACCAATGCCGGCGCGGTATTGAGAAAGCGCAGCAGCAGGGTGCGCTGAGGTGGTGTATCGGTGGGTGCCTCGCGGTCGAGCACCTCTAGAAAGTCGATTCCGTTGATCGCCATACCGTCGACGATCGCCTGCAACAAGCGCTCGCGGCGCCGGGCATCGCAACAGTGGTAGATCACGGGCCACCCCCAACCTGAAAGCTGGCGGAACTCAGGACTCCATTGCGCAGTATTTGGTAGGCGATATTAATGTGGATGGCGGAATCCACGGCTTCAGCCGTAATTTCCTGTACCGAAATACGTTGGCCGAGATATTGTTGCAGGGCACCGCGAATCATAAATTCAGTAGTGGCCGCCTGTTCCGGGCTGGCTGGGGCGAAAAGAAGCTGATAGATGCCAGCACCGAAGTCGGGGCGATTGACCCGTTCGCCTGGATTGGTAAAGAGAATTTGTTCGATCAGGTTGCGAATATGATTCTCTTCGGAGGTTTCTGCAGTGCGATCGCGGCCGTCGAAATGATAGGGGAAGTCGACTTGCATGGTTTCATGTCCCCAGCACACGAGGCTGTGCCTGCACCGAGATCAATGGCGTTCCCGTCGGCGCACACACACTGATAGATGATTGTAAAACTGCCGGCTGGCCCTCAATCAATACCCGCGCTGCCGCAACCACGTAAGTAGCGCTGGCGCAGGGCCCATTGCCTCCCGGGGGCACGAAGCCGCATCCCGCCACCGTCCAGGGTGAAGCTTGAGTTACGGCTGGCTGGCCTGAGACCTGGACTCGTTTCGACGGCCCGGTGGGCAAGGCTTGGCCGCCGTGAGAGCAGGTAACGGTGGCACCAAGATGCAGTAAGGGGCCGCTCATTTTTTTCTCCTGATCAGGTTATTGTGAGAGCGCCATTGTTTACGGTGACGGTCGGACCACTCATAACAATTGAGGCACCACGTCCATTCTGGATATAGATGCCGGTATCGTTAATGATCAGCGATGCACCGGATGCAGTCTTCAGTACTATGCCGCCCGTAGGGCCGGGCAAATCCGTAACGGTGATGCCATTCTGGAGCAATGTCTGCAGGGTAACCGCGCTAACTCCAGGCGGCGTGAGTCTATGCAATGCCGGCATCTCCGCAGCAGAGCCGTAAAAGCAACCGGTCCAGATGGGCGAATCGGGGTCCCCTTTTTCAAACTCCACCCAAACACCGGCGCCAATTGGGGGTACAGCAACAGATCCCGTTTGTACACCGGACATCGGAAAGCAGGGCATACACCAGCTGGTGAGTGCCGCCGCCGATACGTCTGGCACTATCGCCTGGATACGTCCTGTCTGCATTGGGTCGACATTGTTTACCACGGTTCCGCGGTACTTGCCGTAGTAGCTTTCTGTCATGCCGGCACCGATGCACGGGCCGGAAGTAACCCGCTTCTTTTGAGGCTAAAGGATTGTTTGTAACTTCCACGGCTCAGGTCGTGGATAACACTTTCCACATAGTGCACTCCATCAAAGGCTTGTCCGGCGCCGCGCACACCCACCAAATTACGTGCACGCAGAATACGGCCATAGCGAACCACATCGATCTGACCATTGCCGCTGACTGCATCCATATGCTGTGCTGCGTGCGCAAACCCACGGGCCAGTGCTTCCGCAGGGTTTAGCCGTGCGGTATCTGTCATTCTTGTAATTTTTGGCGGTATCGGTGGTACCAATCCCAGAGGTGGCTGAAAAGGAATTGCCGATGGGATCGGAATAGGGATGGGTGCCTTGGTTTGCGGATTCTGAATATAGACCACCGGTACCTCCAACCCTTCCTTATCGAAGCTAAAACTCAAATCCTCGGTATTATTGGAAAAGCCGCTGTCGACAGTGAGTGCCGGCTGTATCTCACCAATACGAATTTCCGGCCCCCAATAAGCAATAGAGGTCGTTGGTGCCGGCCCTGGCTTCATGAAAAAGGTGTAACCCGCCTCGTCCGCAAGCATGCGAATATAGGCAAGATCCGTTCCCTGGTGACGCGGTATCTTCTCCGTAGGCAGTGGAGGCCCCGCCACATCAGGAATCACTTGCGGAATTACGCCCAGCCAGGAGTACTTGGCGAGTACTAAAGCAACCCGTGCGAAGGCGGGCATGGCTGGATAGGGAATGCCTGAGAAATCAATGGCGTCCATCGCCCCGGTTAGGTCCTTGCCTTTCACAGATAGCATTGCTGGTGTGCCATCGGAACTAGGGCGGAGATCTGTCTTGGTTACCACACCGTTAATCAGGGCGATGGCTTTCCCGTTGATAGTGGCTACCAGTGCCAATCGCAGTATCGGCAGTGCGCTACCACCGGCGAGCAGGAATAAAGTGTTGAGCGGGGAATCCTTTTCCAGTGCAAAAACCAGATCAAATCCCGATTGCACTGCACCAGAATTTTCCTCAATTTTGACCGACTGCAGCGAATCGATGATCGCACGCGGCGCCGGTGCGGGTACGCCGGGACCGAACAGCAGTGACAAATCGATTCCCTTGATCACAGCTCCTCCTCTGGGCCGGGCACGCCTTCGGGTAAAGTCAGACGGATCTCCCGGCCGGTCTGTTCCAGCTCTTCCGCCCAAATGGTGCGATTGGCATCGCAGTGCAGCCAAAAAGCCTCGGCATTACCCAGAATTTCAGCCGCAACCTGGTCCAACCGCTCCCCTTCGACAACCATGCGGTAGCCTGCTGTGGCAAATTTTTCTGGTGTGGGTACAAAGCGCCGCGCCAAGTAGGGCAACTGTCGTCCATCATGAGCGGTGTGCATACGTGTGGGTACACCGTGGTATCGGCTGTTGGCAGGAAAGTCTGTGGCCTCAACAATCCCCGCCTCATACATCGCTTGAATCGGGTTTTTCATACCATTCCTCCCGCACCCAGAGCATTCAGGGTGCCGCCAGCAAACTTACCTGCAAGTTGCTCTTTCGATTGCAGATAGGCCATAAAAAGCCCGCTTCCTCGATGGCCAAAGCCGAGATCATCTACAGACAACACTCTCAGTGATAGCGATACCTTGGCCCGAATCGGATTGAGTTTGTGGTCGAAAAACTCTTCGGTAATCTGCAGTGAATCCAGTCGCACCGGTACAATGCGGCGCGCACTCCAGGCAAACAGCGCCAACGGTGTTTCCGCCGGCGTAATTTCAAAAGACCCGGCGGCTGCCTGGGCGTTCTGGCGCTCCAGTTGCGCTGAGGTGGGATAAATCATGGTTTCCAGTGCAGAGAGAGCAGGGAAGATGCCGGACTCAGTGACAGCAGTATTCTGTGTAGGGAATTCCAGTTGATCCGTTGCATCTATTTCCGCTTCCAGAGTCATCGTCTCCTTTGCCGGGCCAGTCAGGCGCAATGGCTGGGAACGATCCGATTCTTCATTGATCGACTGGGCTTCTACCTGTCGTGACAGGGTTTCTGGAGCATACTGCAGGGTAATAATACGCTCGACGGAGCCGTTGTCCGGTGATATCAGAATCAGGCCGGCACGTAGTAGTTTTGGGGAGTTGGGAAAGCCGGTCATGGTTTCGATGCTATTTTTTCAACGCGCTCTTTGATGTCGCTTTCGTTGGTGGGGAGAAAAACGGTATACCAGTAGTAGACTACAAGATTAGCAACGGTTTCCGGTCGGAAAGGAATGTGCTGTGCAAGGCCCGTAGCGCCAGGTTCGAGTCCAGCATTAGTATCGATATCAAGCAATTTTTTTAGCGAGAGGGAATTGCTGAAACCACTAAATTCCCGTTTTTTATATTGGTTATTTAACTTATGGTACGATGAAACCAGTTTCCCCCCGATATACTTTCTCAATTTATCCTTCTTTTTTTGCTCTAAATCCACGTATTTATGCTCTGGAATTAGATATCCAAACGTGGTTTCCTGGATAGAAGAATTTATATCCCCGAGAAAAGAGTGACCGGCTGCCGATTTCCCTTCGCTTGCCCTGAATTCGCGTTTGGCCCTATTTCTTGAGGTGTGGCCAACTCCGAGATTGCCGTAAACGACTGCGTCTTTCTTTCCGATATCTACAAGTGCATCCCTTGTTCGATCGGCAACCGAACCTTCACCTCCTTCGGTCAGCAGAGCCTTTGGACTATCCTTTGGGAGATCTTCCGAAGGAGCCTCTCCCGTGTTACATGCAAAAAGTACGATGCGTACGTCATTTCTAAGAAGGGTTCGGACCTTTGAAAGTACTTTCTTGGGATTGGAGCTAAGTGCAACTAGCCCGCACAAACCAGAACCGGCGTGAGAAAGAAATATCAGGTTGGCAATTTTAAGATCGCTCTTTAGTGGCGATAGGCCACTGGAAGATCGATATGTGTTGACCTCGTTAGTTGCCACCTCGATCATTGATTTGACAATTTTCGGAAAGTCTTTTTCGTCACCATCAACTGGCACGCCTAATTTAAGTGATGACGCCATAATTTTCTTCCTTTTGGAGCCAAGGGCTATCTCTGTCTTGGCGATTTCATTGGCGCGACGTCGAAATTCATCGTTAGATCCCCCGTCATAGAAAACAATAGTTACTCCAGCAGTAACGAATTGCTCAAGCTGTTCGCCGAGTGTCTTGGTGGGAGCGGAAGCAGAGCCGGATTCTTCGGGCGGAGAAAATCTCTGTATTTGATTGTTCTTTCTCAGTTGGGCAGTGTCCGTGGTCTGCTGGAACGTATGGACCAATTCATGCGCCAGCAGTCGCTGGCCGTTTAAGGTCGATGGAGCAAACTGTCCTGGTGCGAAGGCGATATGGTTACGCAATGTGTATGCCCGTGCGCCAATGCTGGCGGCGGCGCTGCCCGCGTTTGCATCGGTGTGCAGCCTGATATGGGACAAATCACGCCCGAATCGAGGCTCGAAGAAGGCTCGCTCGGTGCGGTTAAGTTGCTGCCCTCCCGTAGCAACTGCTGCCGCGGCGGCATGGGCACCATTAGATAGATTTGAATAGGAGCTGGCATTCTTGAGCTGGATTGACTCGTCTTCCTGTTCCTTTTCGAGTGGCTGGCGCTGCAGTCGCATAATGTTGTTGGACAACGGTGCTCGCTCTGCTCCACCGGCAATCACTTGATCAGCGACTCGATCTGCTTCCTGTTCGTAAGCGTCGTTTGGAGGGCCGATACTGATCTTTGGCTGTACCCCAAGTCGTTCCTCAACGTTGCCGGGATATGCCCCCGATGACCCTGGGGAGCCACATTCGCAGGATCTCTGCACCCGCAATGGGAACTCAGCGGCCAGGTCTCCGAGATTCAGGAAGGCTCCAGCCCTCTTGTCAGCCGAAACAAATCCACCGGTCGCGTTAGCTTCGAGGGGCCTGCGAGTGCTCATTGTTTATCCTCACAGTTGAGTTCCAAACAGAGCGATAAATCGGTCATAGCGGCGATTGTAATCATCTAAATACCCTCCGCTTCTCCACTTACAAGACGAACGCGAAAGCGTCGAATCACTGTGGATGATTCCAGGGCCTCACGATAGAGCCTGGTGCGAAGAACCACTTCAGAAATTTCAGGGGCCTGGTGTCGGCCTGCGAGCCGGCTCATCGGTTTATTTCTCTAGCTATCGTATTGGCAATTTTGTCGTGCAGCGCGATTTTGCCCGCCGGCAACTTCGCCTGCAGCCGCTCTCGATAGCTGCTTGTGGAAAGTTTTCCCATTTTATGAACAGCCAGGGCACCTGCGACCTCCCGCCGCAATGCAGCCTCCAGCGCCATCCGATCAAGACCCGGATTATCGACGGTAATCCGATCGATACGAAGCACAATTCTGCGTGGTTTCCCGCTCATCGAAATGCCTCCTGCTCAGCTCCGGTAAAAGTTTTTTCCAATTTGCCGTACTCCCGCCGCACCGCGCGGTGAATATGCGCCATCTGCACCGGCTCCGGCACCGCCGCCGCAAGATAGGCGGCATTCAGGGCGATGGAACGGATAGCGCCGCCGGAGATATTCAGGCGTGCTAATGCCTGCGGGTTCAGCCCTTCGCAGGGGGTTTCCGCGGGAAAGATGCGTGCCCAGATTTCAGCGCGAGCGGCGGCGTCGGGAAAGGGGAAATTGAGTATGTAGCGCAGCCGCCGCAGGAAGGCAGTGTCGAGGGCAGATTTCTGGTTACTGGTGAGTATGGCGAGGCCGCCGTATGACTCCATTTTCTGCAACAGGTAGCTCACTTCGACGTTGGCGTAACGGTCGTGGCTGTCCTTGACTTCGGAGCGCTTGCCGAAGAGGGCATCGGCTTCATCGAACAATAGTATGGCACCGCCGTCTTCGGCCGCGGCAAAAATGCGCGCAAGGTTTTTTTCCGTTTCGCCGATATATTTGCTGATCACCTGGCTCAGGTCGATACAGTAGAGATCTAAGGACAATTCATTCGCAAGCACTTCTGCGGCCAGAGTTTTACCGGTACCGGAGGGGCCGGCGAAAAGGGCTGCCGCACCGAGTCCACGGGAACTGCGTGCCGCCCAGCCCCAACTTTGACTGACCTTCCAGGCATTGCGCAGATGCCCTGCGAGGTCTTGCAGTATGGCAATCTGCTCAGCCGGCAGTACCAGCTGCTCCCAGCTGGCGCGACAATCGATTCGCTCCGCGAGGCCCTCCAGTGCTCGGCGGCCCTGCGCGCGAGCTGCCGTCCAGAGCATGGGAGCCAGAGTTTCTTGAGAGCCTGTAGAATTCTCTACGATGGCTGTGGCCGACGCGATGGCAGACGGATCGAGATTGAAATGTGTGGCGATACGCTCCAGCTCACTACCGAATACTTCGGCTCGCGAACCGAGAGCATTGCGCCATGTGTCCAGACGCTCGGCGGGAGAGGGAGGTTCCAGGTCGAGTCGAAGTCGTGGGGTGCGTTCCGGCAAGGGCGGATCGGCGGCAGAAAGAATACTGGGACCGCTGAGCAGATCGACCAGGATTGCCGCTGCTGCAGTGTTTTCAGGGTCAGCCTCGATCAATACTGCAGCGCCAGACAGTGCCAGTTCCCGGTCGAGAAGAAGGGCAAGGGCAGTGCGTTGCGTCCAGTCAGAAGGAATATCTGCAGCTCGAAGCCTGTAGAGCTGAATGCCGAGCTCTTGTGCTGCAGCGGCAGCCAATATCCGCTTGGACATCTGGTCTCGACCGCCGAGAAGTAGCAGTGGCAACCGCCCAGGTGTGCACCAAGCCTCGATAATTGAATGGACCATTCCACTAGCCGCTGGGCCAGGCGCCACCACAGGTAGAATGCGGTGTAATAATCCTTCCAGGCGCGCATCGAGATAGCGGTTGCCCAGCAGTGCCTGCAGGATACGCTCATCCAGCCGAAACTGGCGCTGGCGCAAAGGACCGCTGCCCGTCAATTCGATCAGCCGCCAGCGACGCAACGGTGCTTCAGGGCACAGCAGGTCCCATGCCTGGGGACCTAAAAGCTGTACGGCGAGCCAGGGATCGGGATTGCCAGAGCCATTGACAGCGCTTACTATTTTGGCGATACCTGGATCCAACTCACAGCCTGCGGCCAGGCTGATCAATTCCTGTTCTCCCTCATTCAAGCTGAATATGCTGGCAATTGAAGGCAAGGCGGAAGTATCCGGTACTGAAAAATGTGGCAGCGGTTTACCTTCTGAAATGGCCCGCAATCGTGCAGTGGTACTCTCCAGGGCGGCATCCAGCCCAGCGCGCAATGTGGCCAGTGTCATTTCCGGTGTGCTCTGTACTACGGCGGTCATGGCACAGTCACCGATTCAAGGCTCGGCGGTGTGGTGGTCAGGTCGATCACCGGGCTGTCGATACCATCCACACGCAAACGCACGGCCATCTCAGAGCCGGAAGTGAGGCCCGCAAAGGTGGCGCTGGCTTCGAAACTGGGGGCGGCGGGACTTGCGAGCACGGCCATCTGCTGGCCGGCAAGAATGGCAAGAGTTTGGCCCGGACGAATCGGAGGACTGCAGGACATGGAAATTTCCACATCCGGTGGTGCCGATATCACAGTTGGTGCACTCGCCGGTGCCAGGGCCAGGGGCAAAGCATTGGATACTTGCTCGCGTCCGTCGGCACGGTGTACCAGCACATCGACGATATAAGGGCCGATGCGCCAGGTCGCCGGATCATTAACTGTGCCTTCGGCAGGGCTACCGGGGGAAACCTCTGCGGTATCTGGCAATTGCACCAGCAGCCGGTTGGGAGCGGCCGGGGATAGAGGGGCTATCTCCAGCACTATGCCGGTACCGGGCTCAGTAAAACGTACCGTCACTTCGGTCCCTGGTGCTCCACCATCAAGCGCGAACCCTTGAATATCCACAATACCTGCGAGTCGCACTACCGGATGCCCATCCGCCGACCGTGCGGAAGTGATGGCGGGCACGTTTCGGAACAGGTCGGGACGAACCAGCACGCCGGGATCGCGGCCGCTCACAGGATCTGTAAGACCACCGCGGGACAACACTGGCAGTGGTGATCGGGTTGGCAGCTCCCTTTCAATTAATACCAGTGAGACGTTATAGGCTACGGTCGTGCGGTAGCTCGCCTGAAAAGCAGTCCAGAGTTTGGACATGTCGTCCATGGACAGCGTCTGCGGCGTAATTTTCAGCAGTTCTATCTGGTCGGCCAACTCTGATGCACGAATCGGATCGAATTCCTGTGGCAGGATATCGTCGATAGCAGCAAGGTCGAGCGCAGCACGAATAGTTTCCCTACCCAATATGGGTTGTTCGTGGAAGAGTTGCATGGCATAGCCGATCAGGATTTCCGCGTGCAGCTCTTGCCCCGATACAGCCGTCAAAATGTAGTGCAGGTCCAGGGCCAGGCGCGGACGCTGTACTATTTGGCCAGCTCGATTACGGGTCGGTAAATCCTCATTGCGCAGAGCGGCATTGGGGGAGACGCGATAGAGGAACAGGTTGAGCCTGGTTGGCTGATCCACTCCACTTTCAGTCACCACTCGATCCGGCGGCAATGCGGTTACGGAAAAATCCGAACCGAGCGCCTGTGAGACATCACCATTGATCAGGGCATCATTAATCAGATCCTTGAGCAGTTGGGTAACGGCGGCTACAGCGAGCATATTGCTCATGGCTTCCGTCCTCGCAAATAATCCGACAGTGACGGCAAGCTACGGGCCTGAGAGGCACGGTGTTTTGATGGGGGCGTTTTCTGCATCTCGCTACGAATATCGAGCCGCCCGATATGAATATTGATTTCCGGCGGGGCAACCACATCCGTTTCAGTTTCTTCACTTGCTGCAGGCGTTTTGAGTGGTGGAGCGGTAGCGGTTGTCTCCAGCTGTTCGATGAAGTTGGAAGTTGGACTCTGAGGCAGTAGCGGTTCCGGCAGTCGGTCTGGTGCTAGGTTGGGCCTATAACTGGGAGAATGCGGCAAAACCTCCATGCCGGATTCTTGAATAGGTGCCCGTGATTCCTGATGGGATACGTCCTCGGGAATCGAAGCATTCATTTCCGAAGACATTGTAGAAGCGTGTGTTTCAGTAAGAAGCGGGGATGGGGTAACGGGCAATGGCTTTCCAGCCCGCTTCTCTCCAGTCATTGAAGGCCGGGCTATGGGGGAGGGCGCATCAATAGATATCTCAACCGGTTGTATTACCTGCGCAGGCGAAGATTTGATTGCGGCCGAGGTCGAACTCCCTGCGTAAGAATCGATTTTTGTTTTCGATTCTTTAACCGGGGAAGGTGAAGGCTGCGTATTTTCCTCGGTATGAATTTCCCGAAAGCTGTATTCCCGGCCGTTGGTTTCAAAGCGGGATGGCAGGCGCGGACGTAAACCCGCCGATACGTCACCTGTTGCACGGCCCACCAGCCTTTGCAGAACGCCACTCATGCCCGCCTCGCCTGGGTCAGGTAGACCGTTCGACGAGCGGCGCTCATGGATAATATTTCACCCTCGGACCAGCCGTAAGCAGCAGCTATTTCAGATACTTCGCCCAGTAGACCAAGTGCTGTCATCTCAATCTCCGCCCAGATGTGGCTGGTAACATCCAGGCTTTCTGACCAACCGGCGTTGCACTCTGAACAAGTGATCTCAGCATAGAGTTCTGTCGCAACGACTTGCTGCTCGATCCGCTGGTCTATCACCTCAGCCTCGCCGTCTGTCAGCTTTCGATTGCACAGACGAGCACGAATTTCGGAAGCCTGTTTGTCAGGGGCGAGATTACAGATAGCAGCAAGATCACGACTGGTCAGTAGGCGTAAGGGTTGGTCACTGGTATCTATGGCAGGGAGGGAATCAATCAGCCTGCCGGCATCAAGTTCCATCTCCAACTCCGCATTACAGCTGGGGCAGGTAGCACATGCAGGAAGCGTAGGGCCAAAAGTATTGGCGCGGATCGACAGCAACAAACGATCGCGCTCTGCCAGGGATAAGTCTGCCGGATCTATATCCTCCACGGCACCGGCAGCCCAGAGTATTGCTATGGCGCGGTCGAGCGGACGCCTGGCGGCACCGATTTCCCAAGCACCGAGAATGGCGGCTGCGGTCAGCCTGAGTTCCATTCAATCCCCCCTTCCTTGCAGCCCTAATCTTATGAAATTTTCTGCCTGCTCAGCTTATGGTCGGTTCGGCGGGCTCTTGTACTTCAACATCCCTGGCCCAGCCTTCGTTTTCGAGTTTGATACTCTGGATAGCAACGGCATTGGCATTACTATCCAGTTCCGGTAGGGCCTGAAATTCAGAAACCCAGCAGCGAAATACCTGATAGGCGATAGCGAGCTGTCCAGCCTCGTTATACATTTCGATGATGATGTCCTTTCGAAAATCGGCCAGGGAGCTCTCCACGCCCAGGCCGGCGCCAAAATTCCAAACCTTGCTGGCCCAGGCTTCGAATTCAGGATCATGGGTGACTCCACGCTCCAAGGTAATGGGCTCAAATTTAGAGCGCCCCGGAGATTTCCTGCTAGTGGAGGGGTCGCCACCAACCCGGTGTTCCACCACCTCAGTCGTGCGTTTGAGAGCACCGACTTTGGAAATGCCGGCGACGAAGCGGCCATCCCAGCGAACGCGGAATTTGAAATTTTTATAAGGATCGAACCGCTGCGGATTTACGCTGAATTCGGCCATGGCCTGTCGCTCCTGTGGCTAATCTTGCTTCCTATGCTTCGCTTTGGCCTGCAATTTGTTGGATCGAGATGACGACAAACTCCGCCGGTTTTAGGGGAGCAAACCCTACATGAATGTTGACGATACCGAGATCAATATCCGCCTGGGTGGTAGTTGTGGAACCACACCTCACGAAATAGGTCTCGCGCGGAGAGGAACCCTGAAAAGCGCCCTGGCGAAAGAGCCTGTTCATAAAGGAACCCACTGCCAGTCGAATCTCTGCCCACAGCGGCTCGTCGTTGGGTTCAAAAACCGCAAACTGCGTACCGCGGTAAAGACTTTCCTCTATAAACAAAGCGGTGCGGCGAACAGGGAGATGTTTCCATTCACTGGCCCGAGCATCCGCACCAAATAAAGTACGCGCCCCCCAGCTCACAGTGCCGTACACGGGAAAGCTTCTCAAGCAATTGAGCCCGAGTGGGTTCAAGACGCCGTTCTCTGGGTCAGTAAGCAGATAATCCAGCGCCTGAACGCCACGCAGCCCAGCGTCTATCCCTGCGGGTGCTTTCCAAATTCCGCGCTGGCCATCAGTGCGTGCCCACAGGCCGGCCATAAGCCCCGAATTAGGAAAGGAGCGGAGGCGTCCATTTTGTAGTGGATCGGCCAACTGAATACGCGGAAAGTAGGCCGCGGAGTTATGGCTTTTGAGTGAGCTGTTGGCATTGTCGTTAATCCAGTCCCGCGCTTCCTCCAGTGTGTTGACGTTCGAATCTATATCGACGATCACCATAGAACGGCGCTCCTCGGCATAAGCGATCGCCTCGGCAAGCGCGGCAATATTGGTCACTCCGGGGAGAGAAAGAATATTGAAAATATCTGCGTCTTCGAGCGCGTAAATGCCGGTCTTTTCCGCACGACTGCCGATGATCTCCGCTAACCCTGAAGGCGGTGTACCATCACTACCGAGCAACCCCTGATGCTGGGCTGATTTGCTCAGGCCGACGCCAAGTTGATAGGTCGCGATATTGACGAAAGCTTCTGGCGAATTGAGCAACAAGGCATCCGCACCGTCACCCTCAAAGGTGAAACCAAGGCTTGGCACGGAAGCACCGGGAACCACCACCAGAGCATTATCAACGACCTCCGCACGAGCGGTAGAGAAGGCCGGATCTGAACTTCCGCTCAGACCTGCCTGTATTTGGGCTCGGGCTTCACTAAGTGTGGCCGGCACAGACGACAAGGGAATACTCAAGGTGCTTGTAGCAGGGGGAACCGGGCTCCCATCAGCCGCCAGATCAATCAGGTTAATAGTAACCTCATCGCCATTGGTGATACTCACTGAGCCAAAATCTTCGATACGCTCACCGATAGTACCCGATGTAGCGGGTCGCAATTCCGACGCTACGGCTACCTCACGCCCGCCATTTGCAACACCTAACCCCAGCGCCGCAGCCGCATTCTGCGAAGAAGCATTGCGAAAAACTACAGACGAGTGACGCTCGGTACTGTCTGAAGTGAAAGTCAGTACACCGGAATTTTCGGTGACACTAAGAATACCAGGAACACCATAGGCTTCCTCCGCCTGAGTGACGATACGATTACCAAGGGCGAGAACATTAGCCAGAGTATTTGAACCCTCCTCGAAAAGAAGGATTTCCTGCATAGGACGGCCGTCAATCGATATATTAAGCCGGCGTGTCTCATCAGTTAGTGCCACTACATCGCCATCTAGCAGCGCCACACTACTGACCGATGTACCCGGATTACTACCAGCCAAGCCGGCATCTACCAGCCGCACCAGCTCCGAGGCCGCATTGACTGTGTCTGGCGCATAGGTTGCAGCACGGTCATTCATCGACAGGTTACGATGGGTCTCTGTACGCAATGCCACCAGGCGGCCATTGCGCTCTCCCATTTCGGTAATCGTAAGGTTGAAAGTATTTACCGGGTCAGCTGTGGCGTAGTCTACTGAGAGCCTAAGGCTGTTACCCCAAACCCCTTCGCTTGATGCAGTGGCAGCCAGTGTGACTTGACCACCAGTTGATTCCAGCTCAACACTCGCAGCCTCGGCATTTTCCGCGGTTCGGACTATCCAACAGGTCCCGCCGCCGTTCAGGAAGAAATGATTGACCGCATAAGAGAGATCACTGTCGATATGTAGACCGCCGAAGGCTCGCTCGAAATCGGCAAAGCTAAAAAGCTGCTTAGCTTTATTGACCTGGCCGCGGGCCGTATAGCCAACGAAAGCTGCGATTGAGGTGGGAGCACCCGCGATAGCACGCGACCCGCTAGGAACCTCTTGGATATAGACTCCGGGATAAGAAACGGAAACCGCCATGGACAACCCTCCGTGGTTGGGTGCTGCCTCAAAGAAAGACAGGTGCCATTGCCAGATTTTTTTAAGCATTAGCGTGAAAAGGCGTTACTCCGACTTATTTCAGCTCCTGATATTTTGTATTTAATTGTTTTCAATTTTCTATATCTTTGAATAAAAGGAGTTTACTTAAAAGTAACAATAAGTATGAAGCCATTTCTGCGCCAAGGTGATTCATCCTGGCGTGCCTGTCTTTCAAAGATGTGATATTTGATGGTTGATACTGGGTAGCGCAGGGTACTGCAACCGAAGATTTCACGGCCCAGATACATGTGCATGGTCCACAGGTGACATTTCTGCCATGATCTCTGCGATTTCCGGCACCTAATCCTGCCATACGTTAGTTGAAGAGATTTGATCCTACCCACCAACGACGGACACTCTCTTAAACGATAGACACCGCATCAGAGGTGCCCTACGACAAGTAAAACCACAGCCAAAATTCCCATCGGCAGGAGTATTTGAAGAACAGTCGAGTTGTTTGCCAATAGCTACCGGGCCGCATCCTATCGGGCAGGAGTATCAACAGGCTGGTGTGCTCGGTTGCAAAAGGGATTTCCATTACCTGTTTGTCCCTGAAATACAGGTGGACCTTCCAATCTAGATAACGGCCAAAGTTGTATCCGATATAACGATGCTCGTTGCCTCTCTCAGAAGTTTTCGGTTCATTTCAGACAATTCCCCTTACCGTGCACTGTATGTAGCCGGTCTCCACGCCAGCCTGCGCCGGTCAACTTACGCCAGATTTGGCTCAAGTGCACATCCGGGTGTTTGACTGTTTTTGGATAAACCAACCGCCTTTTAGCGCCTAACATTTTGATTTTATTAGTTATTTTTCCATGGGTTTTCATCAGGGTTCATCTCCTTCCTTCCGCAACCGGATATTTGGCTGCCTGTGGCTAATACCCCCCCAAATAAGTCTAACTTATTGATTTTTAATATTTTTATCTGTCATATTTGATCTTGGCTCTCATCTTTTCAGTGATATCGGCTCAGAAGGAACGACTTAAGTAGGGAGGTTAAATCATATTAACGGAGCATATTAGGGGAATTCTAAACAAGCATTTAATTCTCCTTGCGGTAAAGGATTATCATCCTCACTTTATAAATGAGTATAAAACTTTATTTCTTACAGTTCTTTGATGTCTTGTTATTTGTGAGCCGGCTGAGCTGATGGGTAGCGAGGAAGAGAAAGCTATATCTTTTTCCTACTTCTAAGGGAGTCAAGTAGTATATCTAGCCCCTCATGCGGGTCGGCATTCAGAACTGTGCAGTATTCGACGAATTCAAGGATATCGATCTTTTTGCGCTCCTGCTCGATCTTGCCGACGATCGAATGGTGGCGCCCTAGCATTGCGGCCGCAGCACGAATAGAGAGCCCTCGCTCTTCGCGTTTTTGCTTGAGCCACTTGCGGAGCTTTTCAGCATCAGGTGAGTAAGGGGAGGGCTTCATTGTCTCGATAGTAGAGACGAAGTACAATGGCGCGAAATTCGAGACAGCTAGAAGTACTATGAAAGCTCTGAGGGTTAAGCCTGAATTCGTCTCACTTTTGAAGATGGGGAATTTTGATACCTTTTCTGTCCCCCGTTTTAGGGACGCCTACCTGGAGCTGATTGGTGATAAATCTAAGCCCAAGAATCTTACTAGGCAGTTAGTGTATAGGCATTTGCGTAAGCTTGAAGAATGTGGAGTCCTGGAAAGGGTAGATACAGGGAAACTCCACCCAATCGAATATCGAATAAAAGACCTAGCGCAGTTGGATTCAAGGCCCACCGTACGGCAGAACGTGGAAATGATACCCGAACAAGCAGACAAGTCGCTACCTGAGAAGGTTGTACATACGCTTAAAGTAAAGTTGAGCAAATATCGTACAGATATGCTGTCGGCAGCGGGGGCACTCGAAGAGTATGAAGCTATCGCTCAGGCACAGCCCAGCCTAAAAGGAGCAATTCAGAAAAAGTACGATCGAACCCGGGAAGAATATGCCAAAACTCTCGGGAAAGTTAGAGCAATCGAGTCTCTGCTCAACACTAAACCTAGTCTTTAATTTCAATGAAACTACGTCGATGGCAATCCGAAGCCATCTCTCAAGCCTATAGCCAATATTCTTCAGGTATTAATCACTTCATGTGCCTTGCTACCCCTGGTGCAGGGAAAACGATTATGGCTGCACTATTGGCCAAGCGTCTGTTTGATGCGGGAATGATCGACATGGTGATGTGCTTTTCCCCAGCAATTGTTGTAGCTAATGATTTCCAGAAAGAGCTTGAAGCACAGACAGGTAAAAGGTTAGGTGGACAACTCGGTGATGATGGTTGCTCTTTGACCTATCAGGCCATGATTTCTTTGGATACGTCATTTTGGCAAATCTTGGAGAATCATCGAGTTTTCGTGATATTTGACGAAATCCACCATTGTGCAGCTATGGAAGAAGGTAATAGCAATAGCTGGGGAGAAACCATATATCGCTATATCAGCGGAAAGTCAGCTTATTCGTTAGCACTGACGGGCACGCCATGGAGGTCTGATAATATCCCCATCGTATTGGCAGACTACTGTAGGGAGTCGGGTAGGGTACATTGCGACTACCGTTATGGACTGGGGCAGGCCATCACTGACAATGTCTGCAGAGAGCCTAGTATCATTGCTATCGATAACTCTTCTATTCAGGTA